>CANQQM010000035.1 GCA_947626005.1 uncultured Clostridia bacterium | reverse complement strand
TGCCAGCCGAGGTTGATGTGCGCGTCGATCTTGTCCCCTTCGGTGACGGCGACGTCGCGCATGTTGTCGGAGAAGCGTGCGACCTTGACGCCCTTGGAGAAGGCGTACCCCGCGGCGACTTTGCACCACGCGGAGAGCTCTTCGAGCGCCTTGGGATCTTTATAGTAGCCGACGATGACCTTGTTGTCCATGCGGAGCCGCGCCACGATGTAGCCGAACTCTCTGTCGCCGTGCGCCGCCTGATTCTCGTTCATGAAGTCCATGTCGATGGTGTCGTAGGGCAGCTTTTCGTTGTACTGCGTCGCGAAGTGGCACATGGGCTTTTGCAGCATCGTGAGCCCTTTGATCCACATCTTCGCGGGGGAGAAGGTATGGCACCATGTGATGATGCCGATGCAGTTTTCGTCGCTGTTGACCTTCTTGACCGCTTCGACGACTTCGTCGGAGCTCTTGCAGGTCGTGAGATATTTCACCGTGACGGGAACATACTTGTTCACATAGTTCGCCATCTCTTCGGAGTGCTGTGCGACGTGGGCGAGCACGTCGTCGCCGTACAGCGTCTGGGAACCGGTCAGCCAATACACTACTTTCTCTTTCATGATATTATACCCCTTTTTTGATTTCTCGTTTATTTTTTCTGCCCGTAGTAGGCATTCTTACCGTGTTTGCGGAGATAGTGTTTATCCATCATGAACTTATCCGCACGGACGACGGTCGGGTTGAGCTGTTCGGTGATCGCCGCCATCTTGGCGACCTCCTCGATGACCGTAGCGTTGTAGACGGAGTTGTCGCCGTCTTTTCCGAATGCGAATACGCCGTGGCTCTTGATGAGCACGCCCGGGACCTCGAGCGGATCGAGCCGATCTTCGCGGAACTTTTCGATGATCGCAAGCCCCGTGTTCTTCTCGTATTCCCCCTCGATCTCCTCCTTCGTGAGCGAACGCGCACAGGGGATGTCGCCGTAGAAGTAGTCGGCGTGCGTCGTGCCGTAGAACGGGATCGCCCGCCCCGCCTGCGCCCATGCGGTCGCATAGGTGGAGTGGGTGTGGGTGACGCCGCCGATGTTCGGGAACGCCTTGTAGAATTCGATGTGCGTGGGCGTATCCGACGAGGGACGGAGCTTCCCGTCGACGACCTTCCCTTCAAGGTCGACGACGACCATGTCCTCCGCCTTCATCCCGTCGTAGTCGACGCCCGAGGGCTTGATGACGATGAGCCCGCTCTTTCTGTCGATCTCGGAGACGTTTCCCCATGTGAAGAGCACGAGGTGATTTTTCACGAGGTCGAGGTTTGCCTTTAAGACTTTTTCCTTCAATGCTTCCAGCATATCTATCCCCCTTTTATTTCAAAGAATGCACCGCTTCGCGGACAATGGGAAGGCCTTCGACGTAGCGGTCCGCAAATTCCTCGAACCCCGCGACGTCGGCGGGATCGGGTGCAAGCGTCACCCCTTCCTGCCCCTTGAACACGCGTTCCTCGAGGTAGTCCTCGAGCGTCTCCCCCTTGCGCTTTTCGATCATGTAGTTCGCAAGGATCGCCATGCCCCATGCGCCGCCTTCGCCCGCCGTCTTCATCACGGTGACGGGTGCGTTGATCGCCGCGGCGAGGTAGCTTTGCCCGACGCGCTCCGTCTTGAAGAGCCCGCCGTGCCCCGTGATGCGGTCGAGCTTGACCCCCTCCTCCTTGAGCATGATGTCGCAGCCCACTTTGAGGGCCCCGAACGCCGAATAGAGGTGGGTGCGCATGAAGTTCGCGAGGTTGAATGCGGAGTCGGCTTTTCGCACAAAGAGCGGCCGCCCGTGGTCGACGTTGGTGACGTGTTCGTTGGAGACGTAGTTATAGGAGAGAAGTCCGCCGCAGTCCTTGTCGCCCGCCTCGGACGCAAAGTACAGCGTGTCGTACAGCTTCCACTTGGGAATGTCGACGCCGAGAAGGGCTGCGAATTCGCCGAACAGGTTGACCCAGCCGTTGAGGTCGGAGGTGCAGTTGTTGCAGTGCACCATGCCGACGAGGTCGCCCACGGGCGTCGTGACGAGGTCGATCTCGGGATAGGGCTTCGAGAGCTCCTTTTCAAGGACGATCATCGCAAAGACGGAAGTGCCCGCGGAGACGTTCCCCGTGCGCTTTTTGATGGCGTTCGTCGCGACCATGCCCGTTCCCGCGTCCCCTTCGGGCGGGCAGAGCGGAATGCCGTATTTGAGGTTGCCCGACGGGTCGAGGAGCTTCGCCCCCTCCGGGGTGAGCCGACCCGCGTCCTCGCCCGCGACGAGGATCTCGGGGAGGATGTCCTCCACCTTGAAGGGAACTTTCCCCTTGACGAGCTCGTTGAACTGCGCAAGCATCTTGCGGTTGTACTGCTTGGTGACGGGGTCGACGGGGAACATGCCGCTCGCCTCGCCGATGCCGATGACTTTCCTCCCCGTGAGCCGCCAATGCACATACCCTTCGAGCGTCGTCTGGAACACGATGTCTTTTACATGTTCCTCGCCGTCGAGGATGGCCTGATAGAGGTGGGCGATCGACCAGCGTGCGGGAATGTGATAGCCGAAAAGTTCGGTGAGGCGGTCGCCCGCATAGGCGGCCGTGTTGTTGCGCCATGTGCGGAACGGGACGAGGAGACGGTCGTTGCGGTCGAATACCATGTACCCGTGCATCATCGCCGAAAAGCCGATCGCGCCGATCGTCGTGAGCGTGACGCCGTACTTCTTTTTGACGTCCTCCGCCATGTTCTTATAGCTTTCCTGCAGGCCCGTCTCGATGTCCTCGAGCGAATAGGACCAGATGTTCCCGATGTGGCGGTTCTCCCATTCGTGGCTGCCCGATGCGATGGGCGTGTTGTTCTCGTCGACGAGCACCGCCTTTATTCGGGTGGAGCCGAATTCGATGCCGAGCGCCGTCTTGCCCTGCTCGATGAGCGTTTTGATTTCCATAGATCCCCCCTTAGGATTTTCGTACGTATTCGTACGGTACTATTATAAAATATCTCTTCCGAAATTTCAATAGGATTGCCGAAAATAATTGGAAAAAATTTCCCGCCGAAAAAGAGAAGAGGCGCACCGAACGGGTGCGCCTCCGCAGTCAATCCTCTTGGCGGACTTCCTCGGGTTCCTCCTCGGAAGATTCTTCCTCCGCAGGTTCCTCGGGGCCGTCGATATCTTCCCCGTAGTCGGGGCCGAGTTTTTTGTTGTCGAGCGCTTCGGACGCGCTTCGAACGACGTATTCCTCGTCTGCCTTCCTGCCCCGCGCCGAGAGCACGGTGCCGAACACGAGCAGAATGAATGCCGAAACGAGCAGCGCCACGATCACGGCGAGCAAAATGGGATTCATGGCAACAAGCAATGCGCTTTGTCCTCCGTATTCTTGCATAGAGACCTCACTGTGGGCGAAAGACGCCGTTTGGTCTTTTCTTCAACAGTATTCCCGAATGCGGAAATGTGTTCTTACTTCTTCTCTTCGTGAACGACGACCTGCGGGAAGGGAACGTTGATGCCGTTCTCCTCGAAAACCGTCTTGATGGCGCCGCGCATCTCGCGCTGTGCGACGAAGAAGTCGCCCTCTTTCGCCGTCGCGCCGAAGTGAAGGTTGACGCTCGAAGCCGCAAGCTCGTCGACGCCGTTGAAGTCGATGTCCGAAAGAAGGGTCGGGCAGAGGGCGCGGATCTTCGCCTTGTTCGCCTCGAACACGTCCTTGACGTGCTGAAGGTTCTCTTCGTAAGGGATCCCGACGATGACCGTGGGATAGGAATCGGCTCTGCTCTGGTTGATGAACACTTTGATGGTGGAGTTGTTCGCCACGCGGATGTCGCCGCTGTAGTTGATGAGCGTCGTGTTGCGGATGCCGATCTCCTGCACCGTGCCGCGCCAGCCGTCGATCGTGACGATGTCGCCGACCTGAAGGGTGCCGTCGCAGACGAGGAAGATGCCCGCAACGACGTCGGCGATGAGGCTCTGCATGCCGAGCCCGATGACGAGTGTCAGGATCCCGGCGCCTGCCACAAGGGCGGTGAGGTTGATCCCCCAGACGTAGAGCACGACGAGCACGGCGACGACCCAGATGACGACCTTGACGATGCTGTTGACGAGCTTGCCGATCGTCACTTTGCGGGGCGTCCCGCGGAGCACTCTCTTGATGATCGAGCAGACGATGTACAGAACGAGGAGTGCGATGAAGAGCACCTGCAGCGAACGGATGACGGGCGGGACGAGCGCGAGGACCGCGTCGAGGAGCGGCGTCCCCGTCGGCGAAGAGGTGAACCATGCTTCGGGCCCGTAGAGCGCATCGTAGAAGATGAAGCCGCAGGCCGTCGCGGCGAGAAAGACGAAGAGGAAAACATATCCCACAACGGTACTCGTCTTGACTTTCTTTTCTTGATTTTCAGCCATTTTGTGTCTCCTTATTGAGATTTGTCGCAAGATATTGTAGCGAATCTAAAATAAGAAGTCAAGAAAAAACACCCGCTTGCGGGTGATTTTTCGAAAATTTTCACAATTCAGAGGAGAATGCAGATGACGCCGCCCTTGCCCTCGTTGACGATCCGCGTGACCGTCTTGCGCATCTTGCGGCGCACGGTCTCGCCCATCGAGCGGTTTTTGTCGCAGAGCTCTTCGCCGAGCATCTCCTGAAGGGTCTTGCCGAACATGTTGGTCTTCCAAGCCCGTTCGGGCTCCTCCGCCATCGTCTCCGAAATGTGTTTTACGAACGCTTCGCTCTGCTCCTCCGTTCCGAGGGCGGGATGGACTTCGCCGCTCACGTCGACGCGGATGATGTGATAGCTCGGCGCGTCCGCATGCAGATTCACCCCTACCCTTCCGCTCTTTTTGACGAGTTTGGGCTCCGCAAGGCTCATTTCGACGGGTTCGGGCGGCACGATGCCGTAGCCGAATTCCTGCGCGTCGCGGAAGGCCTGCCCCGCCCGTTCGTACAGCTTTCTCGCCTCCGAGAGCCCCGTAACGAAGCGCATGAGTTCGAAGTCGTTTGCAATGGAAACGCCGCACTCTTCGCCGAGGACTTCGTAGAACGCCCCCTCCTTGGGCCGCACGGTGCAGCGGGCGTTGCCCGTCGCCGCGTCGATGCGGAGAGAGACGGGCGGAAGAAGGCGGTCGCTCTCCGAAAAGAGGGTGTCGAGGAGGGCACAGTCGCTCATCTTCGCAATGTGCGGCGCGACGGTGCGGATGCCGCAAAGAAGTTCCGAGATCATCGGACTGTCCGCGTCGAGGACGCGCATCCAGTCGGGAATGTCGACGTCGATGGAGACGACGGGGAATTCGTACAGAATGCGCTCGAGGATGCCCGCGATCGCCTCGGCGTCGAGGGCTTCGGCGTTCACCGCGAGGACGGGTGCGCCGTACTTCTCTTCGAGAGACGCGCGGAGGGTCTCCGCCTCGGACGGGACGCGGCAATTGAGGAGGACGACGAAGGGCTTCCCGATGTTTTTGAGCTCTTCCAAGGCGAGCTCTTCCGCCTGTTCGTACGCCTCGCGGGGAAGGTCGGCGATCGAGCCGTCCGTCGTGACGAGCACGCCGATCGTCGCATGGTCGCGCACGACGCGGCGGGTCCCCTCCTCCGCCGCCTGCCCGAAGGGAACGGGCGCTTCGTTCCACGGCGTCTTGACGAGGCGGGGGCTCCCGTCCTCTTCGAAGCCCGCTGCGCCCTCGACGGGGAAGCCGACGCAGTCGATGAGGCGCACCCGCGCGACGGCGTCCTTTACTTTGATCTCCGCCGCCTCTTCGGGGACGAACTTGGGTTCGGTCGTCATGACCGTTTTTCCCGCCGCCGATTGGGGAAGTTCGTCTGTAAAGCGCTTCTTCTTTGCACCCGAAACGCCGGGCAGGACGAGTTCCTCCATGAATTTTTTGATGAACGTCGATTTGCCCGTTCGGACGGGCCCCACGACGCCGAGGAAGATGTCCCCTCCCGTCCGCGTTGCCACGTCCTCGTACACGCTGAAAGTTTTCATACAAAGCCTCCGCCGGATTTCTTGCTAAATTACTATATGGCGGCAAGGGCGCGGATATGACAACGGGCGCCGCACGAAAAAACCCGCTTTCTTCAAGCGGGTCTTGCGGAAACGGTTTTTCTTATGCGTCCGAACGCTTGTCGGCGGGCGCGGACTGCTGCTCCATGACCTCTTGGAAATAGGGGTCGTCGGAGAAGTCGCGGGGGCGGTCGTAGACGCCGCCGAGCGCCTCGATCGCATAGCGGAGCTCCTGAAATTCGAGGAAGTTGATGTCGTCGCGGTCGATCTCTTCCATGAGCGCGGGAAGCGCCCGCGCGTCGCCGTAGGCGGCAAGGTAGCTTGCGCGCATGGGCATCTCCTCCCCGCCCTCACGGAAGGCGGAAAGAAGGAGGGAAAAGACTTCCTCGTCCCTCTCCTTGGAGCGGGACAAGATCTCGAGCATGAGCTCCGTGCGGATCCCCGCGCGGTAGAGGGAGAGCGCACGGGCGCGCGCCGCGTCCGCACCGTTTTTCAGCTGTTCGCAAACCGCCTCGACGACGTTTTCGTCCGAATCCGTGCGCCGAAGGATCCCGAAATAGCCGTCGAACGCCCGTTCGTCCGCCCCGAGAAGGTTGACGGCGAAGGTGAGAAGCTCGGGATTTTTCTCGGAAAGAAGCCCGACGAGCGCCTCGGTGCAGCGGCGGGATTCGATCTCGCGGCAGAGGAAATCGGGGGCGGGGATCCCCTCCCGAACGTGTCCGACGAGCGATCGGACGAGCTCTTCGTCCGTCATTTCGGCATAGTAGCCCTTGGGGGTGTTCTGCGCCTTGGCGACAAAAGTATCGCCGAACTTCTGATAGAGCTTGGGAATGAGCGCTTCCCACTGCTTTTCGGTGTACTTCCCCGCGTTTTCGCTCATGTATTCGGCGAGTTTTTCGTCGAAGAGGCCGTCAAAATCAATGAGTTTTTTCATGCGTTTCTCCTCTTTACATCATGTGGTCGAGAATGCGTTCGGTCGTGAGAATGTCGGCGTCGAAGAGCTTGCAGATGTCCCGAAGGGTGTGCTCCCCTCCCTTTAGCCGCGCTTCCCTGTAGATTGCCGCCGCAAGCGCCGCGCGGTCCTCGAAGAGCTCCCATGCGCCGTATTCGTCGAGGGTGCGGTAGATGTCCTCCCCCGCCGCGCAGATCTTCCCCTCGTTGTCCTCGTCGATGAGGACGTACTTCGCGTAGACGTCCGAAAACGCCTCCAAAAAGTCGTCGCGCTTCTTTCTGCCGAGTTCGATCTCGTGGGTGAAAAATTCCTTGTAGATGTTGCAGATGACCGTCCCGAAGGAGTCCTCCGCGTTGCGCTTGACGAGGTCGTGGAGAATGGAGAGCTTGACGACGTCGTCCCCTTGCGCGTCGAGAAGGACGGCGCGGAGAAGGGCGTCGGCGTGCAGTTTTACGGCGACCTTGGAAGCAAGCATCTGCAGCTTTGCGTCCCGCCCCTCCATCTCGTCGAAGGCAAGGGCGAAGCACTCCGCAAATTCCTCTTCGGGGAAGTCCTTCCCGTCGTCGGGATCGTTGAAGCGGAGAAGGAAGGAAGCGACTTTTCTGTACTGCGCTTCGGGCAAACGGTAATAGTAGTTCATTACGACTTTTCCGCCCCCATCCCGCATTTTTCGAAGCTGAACGAGGTAATAGTGCGCCACCGCTTTTCGGGGAAAGACGGTCGTGAGCGTCTCGAGCGCGTCGATCGAATCCTCGTATCTTCCCGTCTTGCAGGCGGCGACCGCATAGAACCAAAGAACGTTTTCGTCGTAGGGAACGCGCCCGCGGAGGATGCCGAGCGTTTGGAACGCCTCCTCGTTGAGGCCCGTCTCGCAGAGCGCCGTCGAGATGCGGTAGAGGTCGTCCGTCCTCTCCGCCTTCAGGCTGCTGAGCCGTCTTGCGACCTCCCGCGCCCCCTTGGGATCGTCGCGGGCGTCGAGCACGGCGCAATAGGTCGTGAGCACCTGTACGTTTTCGGGATAGCGCGCGACAAGTTCCTCACACGCCTTCTGCGCCCCCGCTTCGTCGCCGAGCATGAGGGTGCACATGGCCGCAAGGCCCGCGGCGGAGGCATGGTCGGAGCTGTCCTCCGGCACCCCCTCAAAGACCTCCCGCGCCTCGGAAAGCGCCCCCATTTTGAGGAGGGTGAGCCCTTCCGAGAGCTCTTCGGACGAGTCGGCCCCCTCCAAGCCGTGCACGAGGCGAAGTTTGGGGCGGGGCGGTTCGGGTTCGAATTCGATCTCGGGCTCCTCCCCGTCGGCGCCGTCCGCATACAGGGCGCGGCGGTAATAGTAGCCCGACTGCAAGTCGTTCCCCATGTTCATGAAGTCGATCGCAAGCCCTTCGTACCCCTCTCCGAAATCGGCCTCGTTGCAGGTGTCGAGGAAGCGGAACCACGAGTCTGCCGCAAGGGAATACAGCCCCATCCCCTCATAGACGTCGGCGGCGAGCGCATAGGCGTCGGCAAGCGGTCCGTGCATCGACTCCCGCTTGTTGAGAAGGGTGAGCGCGCCGAGGTAGTCCCCGTCGTTGTACTTCCCCTCCGCGGCGTCGAGCATGAAATCGTCGTCGAATCTGAGCGTTCCGATCTTATTGTCCTTCATCTTCCCCTCCGACGGCAAAGAGGGAGAAAACTTCCTCTTTCCCGAACGTGTACGTCGTGTTGCAATATTCGCAGTGGACGGCGATCTTTCCGTCCTCCGAAAGCGCCTCGAGGGCGTCCTTTTTCCCGAGGGAGAGCACCGCGCGCTCCGCCCTCTCCCTTGAGCAGCGGCAAGAAAAGCGTATCTCCCGCACATCGGGATCCGCCGCCGCCCCCTCCTCTATAAGCTCCAAAACGCCGTCGACCCCTCTCTCGCTTAAGAGGGAGGAGACGGAGACAAGCTGCGCCGCCGCATTCTCCACCCTTGTTAAGGTCTCGTCGTCCGCCCCGGGGAGGGGCTGCAAAAAGACGCCGCCCGCCGAAATACAATCGCCCTCTTTCCCGATGAGGACGCCGAGCGCGACCGCCGTCGGGCGCTGTTCGCTCGTAAGAAAATATGCCGAAAAGTCCTGCGCGATCTCCCCCGAGATAAGGGGGCTCGTTCCGACAAAGGGAACGCCGCTTCCGTCGTCGCGGATGACTGTGAGGGTCCCCTCCCGTCCGACAAAGCCGCCGACGTCGAGTTTTCCGTCGGCACGGGGCGGAAGCCAAAGTTCGGGGCAGCCGACAAAACCGCGCATGTTGAGCGCTCCGTCCCCCGCGACGACGATCTGCCCGCCCGGGCCGCCGCCGTCGACGGAGACGGAGAGAGAGCTCTCCTCCTCCTTCAGCCAACTGCAAAGGTATGCGCTCGCCGTGAGCGTGCGGCCGAGCGCCGCCGCCGCAACGGGAGAGAGCTTGTGCCGTGCGATCGCCTCCCGGACGACCGCCGTCGTATCGAGCACCGCAAGGGAGACCGAATCCTCCCATACGAGCGTCTTTTTGATCACGCTTTCTTTTTGCATATGAAATTCAGCCGATCGCTGCCTTCCTCCCTTTCGCCGAGATGGCCCTCGACGTCGACCGAGGAAAATCCCGCCCCGAAAAGAGCGCGGACAAGGTCCTCCTTTTCGTGGAGGTAGCGGATGTGTTTCTCGTCGCTCCTTGAAAAGCGGCCGTCCTTCTCCCGAACGAAGAGGGTGACGTCCGTCTCGACGCGATCCTCGAAGAGGCGGTTGAACTCGAGATAGGTGACTTCGTCGCGGTCGTCCGCAAAGATATTATTTGCAACTTTCCCGCGCAGCTTGCACGAAGAGCTCACGTCGAACCAGAAGATCCCGCCGCGGACAAGGGAGGAACAGATCTTTTTGAATGCCGAGGGAAGCGCCCTCTGCGGGAGATAATTGATGCAATCGTTGGGGGAGAGGATGAAGTCGTAGGGCTTCGGCGTCTTGAGATTTTCGGCGTCTGCACGAAGAAATTCGACGCGCACCCCCTCCTTTATGGCAAGTTCCGCTCCCTTTCGAAGCATCGCCTCCGAACGGTCTGCCCCCGTCATCGCATACCCCGCACGGGCAAGGGCGCGCGAAAACGCCCCGCTCCCGCAGCCGAGCTCGAGGCCCCGCCTCCCCGCGCCGCGCGCTCGGAGCCCGTCAATAAAATACTGCGACCATGTGGGATAGTCGCAGTCGTCATTCAGGTATTCGAACCATTCGGCAAGCGAATCGTAGGGCTGCGCCATAAAACTCCTTATTTGCGCTTGTTGAGCATCTTGGGCGGCTTGGGCGGTTTCTTCTTGCCCTTGTTGTCCTCTTCCTGAAGCGCCCGTTCGCGTTCCTCGAACTGACGGTTGTATTCGACGTACTTTGCGTCGTTTTTGTGCTCTTCGGCGTAGGCGTCGACATCCTCCTGCATCGCCTCCCTGCTCTCGCGGAGCTTCTGAAGGTCCTCGCGGGAGAAGGATTCGGGGAGCTGATAGAGCTCGACGTCGTCGTCGATGGGCTTGATGGGACGGGAGACAAGGCGGGACTTGCCTTGGGCGACGATCATGCGCTTATATTCGCGCATCGCGGCGCTCTCCTCGTAGATCTGCTGCTGCTTTTCCTTCTGCTTGGCGGGGTCCTTCGAATAGAGGCCGCGCCCGACGGCAACGCCGAGGTTGGGGTTGACGAACTTATCGAACGCCCACTGGGTGAAGTCGAGCCAGACGAGGAAGGCGTAAGAGAACCCGAAGAGAAGCAAGATAACGATGCCGATCGCGGTGAAGATCCCGCCCGCAAACAGCGTAAGGAAGATGGGCCACGTCGCAACGGCGATGAAGAATACCGTCTGCGGGAAGGTGCCGACCGTCATGACGATCGCGTTGCGGAAGAGCGCCCACGGCCCCTGACGGTAGTTGATCCCGAGGGAGATCATCCAAAAGCATATGAGAAGAGCGAAGGCAATAAAGATATAGCCGACGACTTTGGAGGCCTGCATCCAGCCCTTCGCGGGGGCGTCGATCGCGACGTAGAGGTCGGCAAGGTTGCCCATGAGCCGCACGACGAAGAGGAGAAGCCCCACGACGAGCACGGCCTCGAGGACGTTGAGATAGTTGCGCCTGATCCCGCGGAGGAAGTCGTTTGCGACGAACACCCCTTCCGTCCAGATGAGGTTGCGGATGATGTATGCGCCGCCCGAGATGCCGAGCGCCGCGATCGCAAGGGCTGGAATGAGGAGGGCGAAATAGATGAGGTCGCCTTGGATCATCATCGCCTCCGCCGTCCCCGTGATGTTGGGAATGACGGGATAGCCGACGCCGAGCCCCGCGCCGAAGGGGCCCATCTGGCCGTTCGCGAGCACGTTGACATAGCGAAGGAAGATGACCGCAATGACGGGGATAAAGGTGACGAGCATGAGAAGGTTGGTGAGCATGAGCCGCCCGAACCTCCCCTTCAAAATATCCCAAAACAGCGCGAACCGACTCGTGGGGAGGGTGCTGCGAGCGTAATCTTCGCTGCGTTCCTTGCCCTCGAGCCAGCGGGCGACCAAACCTTTGTGTTCTCTTTCTGCCATAGTTTCACTCCGCAAAAATACCGCTTGTTTCGGACGGAAGTTTCCGTCGCGGATACTATTGTACTACAACTCGGAAAATATTTCAATTAAAAACGGGCAAATTCCTTGATTTTTCATCTTGCGTATGATAAAATTGTTTTTGCTAAAAAGAGGAGCGGCAGAACATGAGTACTCCGCGGGAGGAAGCGCAGACCTTCCCGCGAACGCGGAGGAAAGGGTATCGCCGCCGAAACGCGCGCTTTCTCTGCGCCGCGCGTTGGAGGCAAGGGAGAATACCCTTCCCTCTGTCGCCCAAACGGGCGATGCGCTTTTCGGCAACGGTCGGACCGTACGGGGGAGCGCGCTTCCCCCTTTTTTTATCGGAGGTCGGATGAAAAACGGAAAATACACCGTCGGCATCGTCGGCGCGACGGGAATGGTCGGTCAACGGTTCGTATGCCTCCTCGAGCATCATCCGATGTTCGAGCCCGTCCTCCTTGCGGCAAGTAGGAAGAGCGCGGGGAAGTCTTACGCCGAGGCCGTCGGCGAAAAATGGGCGCAGAGCTGCCCCATTCCCGCCTATGCGGAGAAGATGACCGTCAAAGACGCGGGCGACCCCGCGGCGCTTAAAGAGAAGGTCGATTTCGTTTTCTGCGCCGTCAACATGCCGAAGGAGGAGACCCGCGCACTCGAAGAGGGCTATGCGCGGTTCGAGATCCCCGTCGTCTCCAACAATTCCGCCCACCGCATGACGCCCGACGTCCCCATGGTCGTCCCCGAACTCAACCCCGAGCATCTCGAGGTCATTCCCGCGCAGAGAAAGCGGCTCGGAACGCGGCGGGGGTTTATCGCCGTGAAGAGCAACTGTTCGCTGCAATCTTACGTCCCCTTTCTGCACCCCCTTCGCCCCTTTGGGCTTGAGAAGGTCACGGTGTGCACCTATCAGGCGATCTCGGGGGCGGGCAAGACCTTTCGGACGATGCCCGAAATTTGCGACAACGTCATCCCCTTCATTTCGGGGGAGGAGGAAAAGAGCGAACTCGAACCGCTCAAACTTTGGGGGAAAGTCGAAAACGGGGTGATAAAACACGCACCGTCCCCCCTCATTTCCGCCCAATGCGTGCGCGTTCCCGTCTCCGACGGACACACGGCGGCGGTCTCCGTCTCCTTCCGGAATAAGCCGACAAGGGAGGAGATCCTCTCCGCGTGGCAGACCTTCGAGGGGGAGCCGAAGAGGCTTCATCTCCCCTCCGCGCCCGAAAAGTTCCTTTTATACCGTGAAGAGGACGACCGCCCTCAGCCCAAACTCGACCGCATGGCGGGGCTCGGCATGGCGGTCACGGCGGGGCGGCTTCGGGAGGACCCCGTCTCGGACTGGAAATTTATCGGCTGTTCGCACAACACTCTTCGCGGGGCGGCGGGCGGAGCGGTGCTCCTTGCAGAGCTTCTCGCGGCGAAGGGATATTTCGATTAACGCATACCGTCCCCCTACTTTTCGGGACGGGAAGGAGGTTGTATGGTCGGATTTTTACGCGGCGTCGCCACGGCGACGATCACCCCGTTTACGGAGAACGGCGTCGACTTCGAGAGCTTCTGGAAGATGATCGAAGCGCAGATCGAAGGCGGAACGGACGCCCTCGTTGTCCTCGGGACGACGGGAGAACCCGCCACGATGACGGAGGCGGAGCGCGACGAGACGATAAAATTCGCTCTCTCCGCCGCCAAGGGACGCATCAAGATCGTTGTCGGAACGGGGTCCAATTCGACGGCGCATGCCGTCGCCCTCTCCCGCCGCGCGGAAGAACTCGGCGCAGACGGGGTCCTCGCCGTCACCCCCTATTATAATAAGTGCACCCAAAAGGGCCTCGTCGAGTACTACAAAGCGATCTCTTCGGCGGTCAGGATCCCCGTGATCGCGTATAACGTCCCCTCCCGTACGGGCGTAAATATCCTCCCCGCGACGGCGGAAGTCCTCGCGGAGATCCCCAACCTTGCGGGGATCAAGGAGGCAAGCGGCGACATGACGCAAGTCCTCGACACCGCCCGCCGCATCCGCGGAAAGTGCGACCTCTATTCGGGGGAGGACGCCCTCAATCTTCCCATTCTGTGTGCGGGGGGAACGGCGGTCATCTCCGTCCTCTCCAATCTTGCGCCCCGCGCCGTAAAGACGCTCATCGAAGCGGCGCTCTCGGCGGATCTTCCCCGTGCAAACGCCCTTGCGGACGCCCTTTTCCCGCTTGCGAAGGCGTGTTTTATCGAGGTCAACCCCATCCCCGTCAAGGCGGGAATGGAGATGCTCGGGTTCCGCGCAGGCGCACCGCGGCCGCCGCTTACGAAAATAGAACCCGAACACGCGGAAGTCCTTCGCGCCGCCATGAAGGCGTTCGGGCTGGAGGTCGTGCAATGAAAGTGCTTCTTTCGGGCGCATGCGGCAGAATGGGCAGCGCCGTCTCCGCCCTTTCCGAGCGCTATGGCGTGACGGTCGTCGCGGGCGTCGATCGCATCGAAAAAAGCGTACCGTACCCCCTCTATTCCTCTTTTTCGGAGGTGAAGGAGGAGGCAGACGCCGTCATTGATTTCTCCTCGGCGGAGGCGCTTCCCGAAGTGCTTGAATACTGTATTTCGCATACCGTCCCCGTACTTCTTGCGGCGACGGGATATTCGGAGGCCGATGCCGAGGCGATCGAGGCGGCTTCCCGAAAGATCGCCGTATTCCGCACGGGGAATCTCTCCATCGGCATCAACCTATTGCAGGCGCTCGTGCGCCGCGCCGCCGCCGTTCTCGACAATTTCGACGTCGAGATCGTCGAACGCCATCACAATCAAAAAAAAGACGCCCCTTCGGGGACGGCGCTCATGCTCGCCGAGAGTGCGCGGGCGGGGCGGGAAATGAGAAACGTCCTCGGGCGGAGCGGGCTCGTGGGCCCGCGCGAAAAGGATGAGATCGGCATCCATGCGGTCCGCGGCGGGACGATCGTCGGGGAGCACGAAGTGATGTTCGCGGGGGAGGACGAGATCGTCACCCTCTCCCATTCGGCCGGGAGCCGCAACGTGTTCGCGCTCGGGGCGCTCCGCGCCGTGAAGTGGCTGAAGGACCGCCCTTGCGGGCTCTATGATATGGACGATCTGCTTCACGATCTTATGTGACAAATCCGACCCCGCGGTCGGTTTTGGCTTTCGGGGGGAGGAACGGGACGCATTTTGCGTCCCGTTCTGTTTTTCTTTTGAGGATATTCGGAGAGGTTTGGGGCAACGGTGCCCTCTTCCCAAAAAAATACTTCGTCTTTTTTTGGGAACCCTGTTTTCGGTCGGCGGTCCTCGTCTTGCAATATGATTTCCATGGGGAAAGGGAACGCAACAGCGTTCCCTTTCCCCATGGAGCTGATGAGCGGACTCGGACCTCGTCGCAACTCGCCCTTTTTTATCGCTTTTTCTCCCGAAAAAGCTCCTTTTTCGGGCGGTTGCTCCTCTTCCCAAAAAAATACTTCGTCTTTTTTTGGGAACCCTGTTCGTCGGTCGGCGGTCCTCGTCTTGCAATATGATTTCCATGGGAAAAGGGAACGCAACAGCGTTCCCTTTTCCCATGGAGCTGATGAGCGGACTCGGACCGCCGACCTCATCCTTACCAAGGATGCGCTCTACCTGCTGAGCTACACCAGC
>CANQQM010000034.1 GCA_947626005.1 uncultured Clostridia bacterium | reverse complement strand
CCTTGGCTTCGGCAAGCGCCGCCGCGACGGCATTGGTGCCCGCCGCGAGGATGGGGTTCTCGAACACGCCCATGGGGCCGTTCCAGATGACCGTCTTTGCCGTTTTCACCTTTTCCGCATAGAGGGTGCGGGTCTTTTCGCCGATGTCGAGCCCCATTTCGTCTGCGGGGATCGCATGCGAGGAGACCGTTCTCACCTCGATGGGGGCGTCGATGGGATCGGGGAAGGCCTTGGCGACGACGGTGTCGACGGGGAGGAGGAGTTCCTTGCCCGCGGCCTTTGCCTTTTCGATCATTTCGCGGCAGTAGTCGAGCTTCTCGTCGTCGACAAGCGACGTGCCGACCTCATAGCCCTGTGCCTTGAGGAAGGTGTAGGCCATGCCGCCGCCGATGATGAGAGTGTCGCACTTTTCGAGGAGGTTGGAGATGACGCCGAGCTTGTCGGCGACCTTCGCCCCGCCGAGGATGGCGACGAAGGGATGGACGGGATGGTCGAGGGAATCGGCCATGACGGTGAGTTCCTTCTCGATGAGGAAGCCGCAGACGGCCGTCTTTACGAGCCCGTATTCGACGATCGCCGCCGTGGAGGCGTGCGAGCGGTGGGCGGTGCCGAAGGCGTCGTTCACATAGATATCGCAGTACGCCGCGAGCTTCTTGCAGAACTCGAGGTCCTTCTTCTCCTCCTCCCAGTGGAAGCGGAGATTCTCGAGGAGGACGCATTCTCCCTCCTTGAGGGCGGCGACTTTCGCCTGCGCGTCGGGGCCGACGACGTCCTTTGCGAACGTCACTTTCCCGCCGAGGAGCTCGTTGAGACGGGCGGCGACGGGGGCGAGGGTGAGCTTCTTCGGCTCATCCTTGAGCGCCTTCGCGATGACGGCCTCCGCCGTCGTTTCGCCCGCTTCGACCTTCTTCTTGTCCTTCTTGTTGAGCTTGACCTCCTCCGAGAAGATGGAGTGCGGCTTGCCCATGTGAGAGCAGAGGACGATCTTCGCCCCGTGCTCCATGAGGTATTTGATGGTGGGGAGCGCGCCGAGGATGCGGTTTTCGTCGGTGATCGCGCCGTCCTTCATCGGGACGTTGAAGTCGCAGCGCACGAGGACGCGCTTGCCCTTCCAGTCTTTGACGTCTTTGACGGTCATTTTGTTCATAGTGGTTGTAACCCTCCCTTTGGATTTCCACCATATCATATCGCTTTCGGAAAAATTTGTCAATACTTTGGGCGGGAAATCTTTGCGCGGAGGCGGAAAAAGACGCCGAAAATGCCCCCAACGCCCCTCCTTTCGGGGAAAAAGGATAAAAAATTCCGTTAAGACGCATAAATTCATTTGACAAACCTTCCCGCGTTTGGTAAAATGAACGTTGTCTGTGAAAAAGACGCCGCTTTCGTGCGCCGTTTTTTGCGGAGAAAAGCAGATTTTTCGAATCGGTTTCGATTCCGAGAAATATTCCGAAATAAGAAAAAAGGAGGTAAAACGATGCCCACCATCAACCAGCTCATCAAGAAAGGCCGCGAGCGCGAGGCGTTCAAGTCCAAGAGCCCCATTCTCGACCGCTGCCCGCAGAAGCGCGGCGTGTGCCTTTCGGTGACGACGACTTCCCCCAAGAAGCCCAACTCGGCGCTTCGGAAGATCGCGAGAGTGAGATTGACGAACAAGCAGGAAGGTACGGTGTACATTCCCGGCGAAGGTCACAATCTTCAGGAGCACAGCTCCGTGCTCATTCGCGGCGGAAGAGTGAAGGATCTGCCCGGCGTCCGCTATCACATCATTCGCGGCGCGCTCGACACGGCAGGCGTTGCAAAGCGCAAGCAGGCACGCAGCAAGTACGGCGCGAAGCGTCCCAAGTAAACTTCGGACGGCGCCAGGTTCACCCTACTTATTTCGGAATATTTCCCCGATGAAGTAGGCAGTATTCCCCGAAAGGGGGAGAAGGATCGCTACCGCGGGAGACTGCGGCAAGCGACGGCTTCACTGAAGGGCGGCTTAAAAGCCCTCGCGGGGGGTTCCCCGCAAACGAGAATCGAAAGGAGGATAACATCATGCCCAGAAGAGGCAAAGTTCCCAAGAGAGAGGTCCTGCCCGATCCGCTGTACGGAAGTCAGGTCGTCACCAAACTCATCAACCAGATCATGCTCGACGGCGAAAAGAGCGTTGCGCAGAAGATCGTCTACGATGCGTTCGCATTCATGGGCGAGAAGATGAACATGGACCCCATGGATATCTTCAAGCAGGCGCTTCAAAACATCACGCCGACCGTCGAGGTCAAGGCCCGCCGCGTCGGCGGTGCGAACTATCAGGTCCCGATCGAGATCCGTCCCGAGCGCCGTCAGACGCTTGCGATCCGCTGGCTCGTCATCAACACGAGAAAGCGCAGCGAACGCGAGACGTATAAAAAGCTCGCCGCGGAGCTCATGGACGCCTACAACAACACGGGCGGCTCCGTAAAAAAGAAGGAAGACACGCACAGAATGGCGGAAGCGAACAAGGCATTTGCCCATTTCCGCTTCTGACGAGGGACCCAGATGGCAAGAGAATACGATTTATTGCACACAAGAAATTTCGGCATCATGGCGCATATCGATGCCGGAAAGACGACGACGACCGAGCGCATCCTGTTCTATACGGGCAAGACGCACAAGATCGGCGAAGTCCACGAAGGCGCCGCGACGATGGACTGGATGGTACAGGAGCAGGAGCGGGGCATTACGATCACCTCCGCCGCGACGACCTGTATCTGGAAGGGACACCGTTTCAATATCATCGATACCCCCGGTCACGTCGACTTCACGGTGGAAGTCGAGCGGTCTTTGCGCGTTCTCGACGGCGCCGTTGCGACCTTCTGCGCGAAGGGCGGCGTCGAGCCCCAGTCCGAGACGGTCTGGCGTCAGGCGGATACCTATAAGGTCCCGCGCATCGCGTACGTCAATAAGATGGACATCAACGGGGCGGACTTCTTCCGCGTCGAGCGGATGATCCGCGAGCGCCTCGGCGCCAACCCCGTTCCCGTCGAACTTCCCATCGGGAAGGAGATGAGCTTCCGCGGCATCATCGACCTCATCCGCATGGAGGCGGAGGTCTACTACGACGACCTCGGCAAGGATTTCCGCAAGGAACCCATCCCCGCGGACATGCTCGAGATCGCAAACGAATACCGCGCCAAGCTCGTCGAAGAGGCGGCGTCCGCGAACGAAGAGCTCATGGACAAGTACCTCGAGACGGAGGAACTCACCGAAGAGGAGATCATAAGAGGTCTCCGCGAGCGCTGCCTCAAGATGGAAGCGGTGCCCATGCTCTGCGGCTCTTCCTATAAGAATAAGGGCGTGCAGTTCCTTCTCGACGCGGTCATCCACTTCCTGCCGAGCCCCATCGACGTCGACCACGTCCGCGGCATCAACCCCGAGACGGGCGAAGAGGAGGAGAGAAAGACTTCGGACGACGAACCCTTCGCAGGGCTTGCGTTCAAGATCGCGACCGACCCCTTCGTCGGCTCTCTTGCCTACTTCCGCTGCTATTCGGGGGTGCTCGAAGCGGGGTCGTACGTCTATAACTCCACCAAGGAGAAAAAGGAGCGCGTCGGGCGTCTCGTCCAGATGCACGCCAACGAGCGGAAGGACATCGACTTCATCTATTCGGGCGACATCTGCGCGATCGTCGGGCTCAAGAACACGACGACGGGCGATACGCTCTGCGACGAAAAGCATCCCATCGTGCTCGAGAAGATGGAATTCCCCGAGCCCGTCATCCAGCTCTCCCTCGAGCCCAAGACCAAGGCCGGGCAGGAGAAGATGACCCTTGCGCTTGTCAAGCTCGCCGAGGAGGATCCCACCTTCAAGACGTACACCGACAAGGAGACGGGGCAGACCATCATCGCCGGCATGGGCGAACTTCACCTCGATATCATCGTCGATCGGCTTCTCCGCGAATTCCACGTCGAAGCCAACGTCGGTGCGCCGCAGGTCGCCTACCGCGAGACCTTCCGCAACCCCGTCGAGGCCGAAGGGCTCTACAAGCGCCAGTCGGGCGGCAAGGGCCAGTACGGCCACTGCAAGATCCGCCTCATTCCGACGGCGCCGGGGGAGGGGTACCGCTTCGACGATCTCACCGTCGGCGGGTCCATTCCCAAGGAGTATATCCCCGCGATCGACAAGGGCATTCAGGAGGCGGCGAAGAACGGCTTCCTTGCGGGCTACGAGATGGTGGACTTCCGCGTCGAAGTGTTCGACGGGAGCTTCCACGAGGTCGACTCCTCCGAAATGGCGTTCAAGATCGCAGGGTCTATGGCGTTCAAGAACGGCATGGAGAAGGCGAAACCCGTACTCCTCGAGCCCATCATGAAGGTGCAGATCATCACGCCCGAGGACTACTTCGGCGACCTTATGGGGAACGTGGCGAGCCGCCGCGGGACCATTTCGGGCACCGACGACAGGAACGGCGCGAAGATCATCGACTCCGAGATCCCGCTCTCCGAAATGTTCGGCTATGCGACCGAGCTCCGCTCGAGGACGCAGGGCAGAGGGCAGTTCACGATGCAGTTCGACCACTATGCCGAGGTCCCGCGTTCGATCTCCGAGAAGATCATCACCTCCCGTTCGTCGAAATAAGCACGATTTTGGGGGATTTTTGCCCCCGAAAACCGTTTGACGGAAAATTTTCCAAAAAATATTTGCAAAGTGATTGCAAATTTTCCGACTATCGGTTATAATACTGCTTGACAAGCGATTCAGCTTGATATCAGGACATGATAGATAGCTGCGCTTCCGCCGCAAGGCGGAAAAAGTTATCAAAAAATAAAAATTTTATGGAGGAAAACTCAAATGGCAAAGGCAAAATTTGACCGCAGCAAGCCCCACGTCAACATCGGTACCATCGGTCACGTCGACCACGGCAAGACCACGTTGACCGCAGCTATCACCATGGTCATGGCTTGCAAAGGTCAGGCGCAGAAGATGCGCTACGACGAAATCGACAAAGCACCCGAAGAGAAGGCGCGCGGTATCACGATCAACACCGCTCACGTCGAATATCAGACGGATGCGCGTCACTACGCGCACGTCGACTGCCCGGGACATGCCGACTATGTCAAGAACATGATCACCGGTGCCGCGCAGATGGACGGCGCGATCCTCGTCGTCGCTGCGACCGACGGTCCCATGCCCCAGACCCGTGAGCACATCCTGCTCGCCCGTCAGGTCGGCGTTCCCTACATCATCGTCTTCCTGAACAAGGTCGACCAGATGGACGATCCCGAACTCCTCGACCTCGTCGAGATGGAGATCCGCGATCTTCTTTCGTCCTACGACTTCCCCGGCGACGACATCCCGATCATCAAGGGTTCCGCGCTCAAGGCGCTTGAAAAGGCGACGAGCGGCGCTTCCGATGCCGAGATCCTTGCGGCTCCCGAGTGCCAGTGCATCCTCGAGCTCATGAAGGCCGTCGACGAGTATATCCCGACCCCTGCCCGCGACGATCAGAAGCCTTTCCTTCTTCCCGTCGAGGACGTGTTCACGATCTCCGGCCGCGGCACCGTCGCGACGGGCCGTGTCGAGAGAGGCGTTGCGCATGTCGGCGATCCCGCCGAGATCGTCGGCCTCATCGAGAAGCCCCGTACGACCGTCATCACCGGTCTCGAAATGTTCCACAAGTCGCTCGACGAAGCGATGGCGGGCGATAACGTCGGCGCGCTGCTCCGCGGCATCAACCGTACGGATATCGAGAAAGGTCAGGTCATTGCGAAGCCCGGCACCGTTCCCACCGCGATGAAGTTCGAGGCGCAGGTCTACGTCCTCACCAAGGACGAGGGCGGCCGTCACACCGCATTCTTCAACCACTACCGTCCGCAGTTCTTCATCAGAACGACCGACGTTACGGGTGCCATCGAGCTCCCCGCGGGCGTTGAGATGGTCATGCCCGGCGACCACGTCACCCTCACCGTCGAGCTCATCAAGCCCGTCGCGATCGAGGAAGGTCTCCGTTTCGCCATCCGTGAGGGCGGCAGAACGGTCGGCTCCGGCGCCGTCTCCAAGATCCTCAAGTAACAAAGCGATAAAAAACCGCCTTCGGGCGGTTTTTTTCGTGCCCGAAAAGCGGGGATTTTCCGCCCCCGTTTGCACAAACTTGCGATATGGGGTCGAAAAAATCGAAAATGCGCCGCCTCCTTTCGCGGGTGCGCGGGATGTATGCGGCGCTTTCGGAGCATCGCTATACGACGATCGCGGGGGCGCTCGTCTTTTTCCTCGTCCTCTCCTTTGTTCCCTTTCTCTTCTGGCTCACCCTCCTTTTCGGGAATACGGGCATCGGGCGGGAGGAGATCCTCGAGCTTGAACTCTTCGGCTGGGCGAAGGAGCTTCTGCTTCTTCTCCGCGAGAACGCGGCGGACGCGGCGAGAGGGGCGAGCGTATTCTTCCTCGGGACGACCCTCTGGTCGAGCACGGGGTTTTTCTACCATTTAAGGCGGAGCGGGGAGATCGTCTACGGTTACCGCCGAAATAAGCACGGCCTTAAGGTGCGCCTTTCCGCCCTTCTTCTCACCTTCGGCGTCCTCGGCTTTTTTGCCCTCTCCGGCGGGGTGCTCTTTGCGGGGATCTTCGCCTCCCGCTTCCTCCCCGCCTTCCTTTCCTATCCCGCCGTCTACACCCTCCTCCTCGTCGTCGGATTTTTCACCGCGTGGATCCTCAACGCCTACGTCTGCCCGTACCGCCTCGGCGCCGCGGCGACGGTGGGGGGAAGCGCGCTTACGGCGGGGCTGTGGCTTGTTGCCTCCGTCGCCTTCAACATCTATCTGCGCTTTTCGGGCAGTGAACGGCTGTATGGGGCGCTCACCCTCCTCATTGTCCTCCTTCTCTTCCTCTATTGGATGATGATCTGCTTCACGGCGGGGGTGATCTTCAACAAAGTGAGGGCGGAGAAGGGCAAACTCGAGCACAAGACCCTCTGAATTTTCCCCGCACAAAAAAAACAGACGCCCGAGGAAAATTTTGGGGGAAATTTATTTACTTTTGCGCCGATTTGGTGTACAATACAATTGAGAAATTCTATGTTCGTACATTTGCAAGGGGTGCGTTATGTCTGATAACCAGGATTACGAGGATCGCAGAACGGTCGTGCTCGAGGGCATGTACAAGGGGGTCGCGGGGAAGATCGACGAACTTCGCGCCACCATGGAGCGTGCACTCGCGGCGACTGCCGACGAAATGGAGACGGTCGTTCAGGAGATCCGCTACCTTTCCCAGCAGAACAGCGCGATCTACGACAATTCGCAGGCGGAGCGCGGGACCATGCAGGAGGCCATTCTCGAGGCCCTCGACAAGCGGGTCGCCGAGTCCGCCGTCTACCTTGAAGAGCGGCTCGAAGAGAAGTTCGAAGCGCTGAAAACCGAGCTTTTGGAGACCCTCCGCGCCGTGCCCGCACGGGAGGAGGGGAGCGCCGCGCCGACCGAGGCGGGGCTCGACTACGACACGCTTGCCGAAAAGATCGCCTCCGCCGTGCCCGAACCCGACTTCGACTTCCTTGCGGAGAAGATCGCGACGGCCTTCCCTCAGCCCGAGGCGATCGCGGAGAAGGTCGCTACCGCCGTCAACGTTTCGGAGGAGGTCGCGGAGAAAGTCGCCTCCAATGTTCCCGCGGTCGACTACGACCTCGTCGCGGAGCGCGTCGCGGGTGTTTTGGAGGACGAATTCGAAGTCTCCGTCGACAAGGAAGGGATCGCGGCGATCACGGGCGCGATCGTCGGCGCACTCGACTATGAGCGCATCGCAAAGCGCGTCGCGGAGCTTCTCGAAGAGAGCCGCCCCGCTCCCACCGTAGTGGAACGCATTGTAGAGACCGTCCCCGCCGAACCCGTAAAATCGACACCTATCCCCGTCGAAACCGTTAAATCGACACCTACCCCCGTCGAAACCGTCCCCGCCGAGCCCGAACCCGAGCCCGAACCCGAGCCCAAACCCGAGCCCGTAACACCGACCCCGATGCCCGTTGCGCCCGCCGCGGCCGTTGCGCCCGTGGCCCCCGCGGAGCCCGTAAAACCGACACCTGTCCCCGTTCGATCCGTCTCCGCACCCGTCGTTGCGATGCCTTCGGAGGAGGACAGCAACCTCACGACGCGGCTCAAGCGCAGCTTCAGCGCGAAGATCATCGAGAGCGATCCCGAGATCAAGCAGTACTACAGTGTCCTCAAAAACGCCTTCCTTGCCTATCCCAAGATCGTCTCGCAGGTCAACTGGTCGAACGACCGCTTCGCCTACCTCAACGAGACGGTCGCCAAAGTCGGCGTGCGCGGCAAGACGCTCTGCTTGTACCTTGCGCTCAACCCCGAGGAGTTCCCCGAATCGGTGTATCATCAGAAGTTCGCAGGGGACACCAAGATGTACGAAAAGACCCCGCTCATGATGAAGATCAAGAGCGGCGTAGGGCTCAAGAGGGCGCTTCGGCTCGTCGAACTTCTCATGGAGCGCCTCGGCGCCGTGAAGGAAGAGCGCGCCCCCGTCGACTATGCGGCGCAGTATGCGTTCCGCAGCGAAGAGGAACTTCTCCGCGAGGGCCTTATAAAGACGGCGCTCGTCGAGAAGTCCGATCTGGATTTTTGATATCGACCTCAAAGAGCGACCCTCTTTTGTAGGAATAAGGAGTAAATCGTTTGAGTAACAAAAAATCGGGCAATTCCCGCACCAAGGGAGAGGCGGCGATCGAGCTTGCGATCCTCAACGGGATCGAAGCGTACAACCGCGAACAGAGCAAAAAGAGCCTCGGAGAGACACGAACAAAGGAGGCGATGCGGGAGGCGGGATTCAAGCCCGTACGCCCCTCCCGCGCCAAGGGAAAGGGGACAAAGATCAAGACGCTCGAGCCGCCCGTCCCCGCAAAAAGCACCAATGGGGGCAGAAAACAGCAGACAAAGTCCCCCAAAAAACAGGAAGTCGCGTCGCCCGCGGAAAAGCCCAAGCGGCAGAAGAGCAAAAAACCCGTCAAGATCCTCTTCTTCGGCGGCGTCGGCGAGATCGGAAAGAACATGACCGCCATCGAGTACGGGAGCGATATCATCGTCATCGATGCGGGGATCATCTTCCCGACGGAGGAAATGCCGGGGATCGACCTCGTCTTTCCCGAGATCACCTACCTTGTCAACAACCGTCATAAGATCCGCGGCGTCTTTCTGACGCACGGCCACGAGGACCACATCGGCGGCGTTCCCTACCTCATGAAGGAGATCGACCCCTCGACCCCCGTCTATGGGACAAAGCTCACCCTTGCCCTCGTCGACAACAAGCTGCGCGAGCACCGCTTGAACAACGTAAAACTTCTCACCGTCCGCCCCAAAGACAGCATAAAGGCGGGGGCGTTCACGGTGAATTTCGTCAACGTCAACCATTCCATCGCGGGGGCGACGGCGCTTGCCATCGAAACGCCGTACGGCATCATCTTCCACAGCGGCGACTTCAAGATCGACCTAACGCCCGTCGCGGGCAAGCCCATCGACCTTGCGGAGATCGCCGAATACGGGAAGAGGGGAGTGCTCGCCTACCTCGGGGAGTCGACCAACATCGAGCGCCCGGGCTACACGATGAGCGAAAAGGTCGTCGGAACGACGCTCGAGCACCTCTTTTCCGAACATGCCGACCGCCGCATCATCATCGCGACGTTTGCCTCCAACGTGCACCGTCTCCAGCAGATCGTCGATATCGCCGTCAAATTCCGCCGAAAAGTGGCCCTCTCCGGGCGGAGCATGTTCAATGTCGTCGAGGCGGCGGCGAAGATCGGGGAAATCACGATCCCCGAGGGCGTCCTCGTCGACGTCGAAAAGACCAAGAATTATTTCGACCGCGAGATCGTCATCGTCTCCACGGGTTCGCAAGGGGAGCCGATGTCGGCGCTCACCCGCATGGCGGACGGGGAATTCAACAAGGTGACGATCGGCGCAAACGACACCATCATCATCTCCGCAAGCCCCATCCCGGGGAACGAGCGCATGATCTACCGCGTCATCAACAACCTCTCCAAGAAGGGCGCGAAGGTCGTCTACGAGAGCCTCGAAAAGATCCACGTCTCGGGGCACGCCTGTCAGGAGGAGCATAAGATCATGCACACCCTCCTGCATCCGAAGTTCTTTCTTCCCGTCCACGGCGAATACAGGCACTTGCAGCGGCATGCGCTGCTTGCGGAGGAGCTTGGCATGAGCCCTTCGAACATCCTCATTCCCGACATCGGCATGTGCGTCGAACTCACCGACGAGACGCTCACCCGCGGCAACGACTTTCCCGCGGGGGCCCGCCTCATCGACGGAAGCGGGTTCGAGGACTACGGCACGAGCGAGGCCCTTAAAGACCGCCTCCGCATCTCGAACGAGGGCGAATTCATCGTCTCCGTCGTAGTGCGGGACGGCGTCGTTCTTTCCGACCCCGTCATCGAGAGCCGCGGCTTCGTCTTTTCGGAGGACGAACGCGGGTATATGAACGAACTCCGCGAGGTCGTCATGAAGAGCATCGAACAGACGGCTGCGGGAGGGAGCGTCGAAGAACTTCAAAACGCCGTTCGGAGAGGGCTCAAAAATTATCTCTTCAAAAAGACCAAACAGTCGCCCATGATCATTCCGATCGTCAACGTACTTTAGTCCGAAAAGGAGGGGACCATGAAGAAAAGCTGCGTTCTTGCCTGCGTACTTCTGAGTCTGTGCGCACTCCTCTTTGCCGCGGCAAGCGCCGTAAGTTTCGTGTACGGGCAGTACGCCCCGGGAGGGATCGCCTGTGCGTTCTTCCTCGTCGCCCTTTGGGCATTTGCGGGGTATGTCTGCCGCGAAAACGTGCGCGAACGCTTTATCGCACGCTACCGTGTACGCGATTATCTCGGCGCGAAGGGCATCCTCGACGCCGCGGCGCGCAATCATCTTCTCTATCCCTTCCTTCGGATCGCCCTCAATCAGATGTATCTGCGCATCGAGCTCTGCCTCGACAACATTCCCGAGGCGGTGCACTATGCGGAGAGCCTTCGCCGCTTGGGCGGGGACGGATGGAAGTACAAGACGGCGTACTGGTTCACCCTCTTCAATCTCGACTGGTCGGACGTCGCCGCCGCGAGGGCGGAATACGAGGCCTTCCGCACCGCCTGCGCCCATGCGGAGATCTACCGCGGCGAGCTCGAGGTCCTTGCCGCCATCTTTGCCCACATCGACGGGCAGGGCGGAGACCTCCCCGACCGCGTCAAACAGGCAGATTATCCCGTCCTTCACCGCATCGTGCGGAAGTATTGCTGATGGACGCGGCGCTTCGGGCGCTTCGGGAAGAGGCGAAAAAGGGGCGGGATCCCGCCTGTGCCGACGAGACGCTCGACTACCTTTTACATACCGCGGAGACGCTGCATGCGCTCCGTTTTTTGGAGATCGGCGCGGGCGAAGGGCTCACGTCGGTCGCTTTTTTTCTCAAAACGGGCGGGGACTTCGTCGCGATCGAAAAGGACCCTTCCCGTGCGGCGCGGGCGCGGGAGAATTTCCGCCGCTTCGGCTGCGGGGCGCATGCGACGCTTTTGGAGGGGGACGCGGGGAAGCTCCTCCCCCTTCTTTCGGGGAAGTTTGACCTCATCTTCCTCGACGGTCCCAAGGCGCAGTACCGCCGCTATCTCTTTGACTGCAAGCGGCTTTTAAGGGAGGGCGGCGTGCTCCTCTCGGACGACGTTCTGCTCTTCGGTTGGGTGCGGGGCGAACCCCCGAAAAAGCGGCGGATGCTGGCGGAGCACCTTCGGGAATACCTCGGGATGCTCTCCTCCGACCCCGAACTTTCGACCAAAGTTTTAGAGCTCGGCGAAGGACTTGCGGTGAGTCAAAAAATCGCCCCCGAACACAAGGAGGAATCATGAAGGCAGAACTTCTCGCGCCTGCCGGGAATGCGGAAAAACTCCGCCACGCCCTCTACTTCGGGGCGGATGCGGTCTACCTCGGCGGGAAGCAATTCTCTCTCCGCAGCTTTGCGGACAACTTTACGGAAGAGGAACTCGCGGAGGCGGTCGCCTACGCCCATGCGCGGGGGAAGAAGGTGTACGTCGCGGCGAATATCTTCGCAAGGAACTCCGACCTTCCCGCCCTCGAACGCTATTTTTGCCTCCTCGAAGAACTCGGCGCGGACGGCGTCCTCGTCTCCGATGCAGGGGTGTTCGGCCTTGCCCGAAAGCATGCGCCGCATGTTCCCGTGCACATCTCTACACAGGCGAATACGACGAACGCGGCGGCAGCGAAATTCTGGCAGTCGCTCGGGGCGAAGCGCATCGTGCTCGCCCGTGAGCTCTCCGCCGCGGAGATCTCGGAGATCCACGCCGCCTGCCCCGACCTCGAGCTCGAGGCGTTCGTCCACGGCGCGATGTGCCTTTCGTACAGCGGAAGATGTTATCTTTCCGACTACCTCGACGGGCGCAGTTCCAACCGCGGCGCCTGCACCCAGCCCTGCCGCGACGAATACACGATCGCATCCGCAAAGAGCGGGCCGATGACCGTCGAAGAGGACGGGCGGGGGACCTACCTTCTCAACAGCAAGGACTTGGCGCTCATCCGCCGCTTGGAGGAGCTTGCGGCGGCGGGCGTCGTCTCCTTCAAGATCGAGGGGCGGATGAAGAGCGAATTTTACCTCGGGACGGTCGTCGGCGCATACCGCCGTGCGATCGACGGGGAACCCTCTTTTGAGGAGCTTCTCACCCTCACCCACAGGGAATACACGGAGGGATTTGCCTTTCCGTCCGAGGGGTCTATCTCCCTCTCGAAGGAGTCGCAAGTCGCGGGGACGTGCGAGTTCGTCGCCATCGTCCGCGGCTACGAGAAGGGGCGCGCCGCGGTAGAGATGCGGAGCCGCTTCTTCGAGGGCGAAACGCTCGAGCTTCTCACCCCCTCTCCCCGCCTCGGAGAGAAGATCAAAGTGGAGGGGCTCCGCGCCCCCACGGGGGAGGAATGCGGCGACGCCAAGCTCGTGCAGGGGCTCTATACCTTTTCCTGCCCTGTTCCGCTCTCCGCGGGCGACATGCTCCGTCGGCGGAAATGACCGTCGCCGAATACAACGAACGCTTTCGCGCATATCATGTAGTATGAGAATGCGCAGCCGAAGCGCCGCGGTCCTTCTGTCCGCGGCGCTTCTCTTTCTGATTGCCGTCGGCGGATTTTCCGTCGCCTTCCGAATAAGGCGGAGAGGGGACCTTGTCTCCCTTCCCGCGGGGTATTTTGCCCTTGTAAGAGACTGCGAAAGCGCCACCGCCGTCGCGGTCGCCGGGGAGAGCTACCTCTCGGGCGGGGCGGGGTATCTCCTCGAAGAGGAGAACGCGGTCGTCCTCGCCGCCTATTCCGAAAAGGAGGACGCGGAGTTCGTACAGACCTCGCTAAGGGCGCGGGGCGTCGAGACGCGCATCCTCTTCCTCGAGCCCGAGCGGTTTTTCCTTCGCGGGGGGATGGTATCCGAAAAGAGGCGTGTAGAGGGCAACGCGGAGGTCGTCGACACCTGTGCCCGCATCCTCTTCGACGCCGCAAACGGCCTCGAGAGGACGGAGATGGGGCAGGAGGAGGCCAAGACGGCTTTGCGGGGGGTCGCGGCTTCCCTTCGCGGCCTCACCGAGGAAAACGGCGGGGAGGGGTATCTATTATGGAACAGCGCCCTCCTCACCGCGGCGCGGCGGGGGGCCGAACTCGCGGAGGGCATCGTGCTCGCAAAAGATCTGCGGTATCTGCAGGTCGCGCTCTGCCTTCTTATCGTCGATTGTGCCGATTATTTTGCCTGAACGCTTGTCACGGCGAAGAATTTGCGCTATAATGGAGGCATGAAATGCCTCCTTCTCTATAATCCGAACAGCGGAAAGGGAAAACTCGGGAAAAAACTAAAGAAGATCTGCCGTCGGCTCTCTTCGAAATATACGGTGAACGTTATCGAAACGTCGGGTGCGGAGGAGGTCGAAGAGCGGACCCGCACGGCGGCGGGGGAGTACGAGCTCGTCGTGTTCGCAGGCGGCGACGGGACCTTTCACCACGCCCTGCAGGGGGCGGCGGAGAGCGGCGTTCCCCTCGGGTATCTCCCTTGCGGAACGGCAAACGACATCGCCCGTTCCCTCCGTATTCCCCGCCGCGTCGGGGGCGCCCTCCGCGTCATCCTCGAGGGAAGGACGGAGGCGCTCGACTGCCTCCTCGTCAACAAGCGCCGCTATGTGATGTATGTTGCGGCGGCGGGGACGATCACCACCCTCTCCTACGAGACGCCGCAGAAAAAGAAGCGCATCTTCGGGTGGTTCGCCTATGTGTTCCAAGGGCTTAAGAACAATTTGAAGTTCGACGTCCTCCCCATCGAAGGCAGCTGCGACGGAAAGGAAATTTCCACACACGGGGTGCTCGTTTTGCTCTTAAACGGCAGATCGGTCGCGGGGTTCCCCGTCAACAAAAGCGCAAGCATGCAGGACGGGGTCATGGAGGTCGCCGTCGTCCGTCAGGCGGAGCGGCCGAACTTCTTCAAGAAGATCGGCGCATATTTCTCGGTGGCGGCGCTCATGCTCGTCGGTCTCAAGATCAAAAAGAGAGACATCGAGGTCTTTCGGGGGGAGCATGTACGCATTTCTTCGGGGAAAGATACCGTCTGGGCGTTCGACGGAGAGCGCGGCGAAGCGGGGGAGATCGACGTCGAGCTCGTAAAGGGGAAGGTGCGGGTCCGCGTCCCGAAGCGGGGACGCATCTGAGAGAGGGGGAGGCAGTTTTCGCCCGCAGGAAAAAATTACGAAATTCCTCCGCAAAAACGCTTGCTTTTTCCCGCCGTTTCCCATATAATAGGAACTGTGCTCGGCGGATGCCGCACAAATCTTCGCTACTGTGGCTCAGTCGGTAGAGCGATTGATTCGTAATCAATAGGTCGCCGGTTCAAGTCCGGCCAGTAGCTCCAAAAAGAGAGACGGGTTTATCCCGTCTCTCTTTTTGGAAATTGCATGAAGGACTTGAACCGTCAAGACCTATTGATTAAAAGAGAGGGGCCCCCGAAAAAGGATTGGGTAAAGCGTATGGGAAGATGAAATCGGACGGCAATCATTTTTTGGGGAGGGCAGTAGGTCGCCGGTTCAAGTCCGGCCAGTAGCTCCAAAAAGAGAGACGGGTTTATCCCGTCTCTCTTTTTGGAAATTGCATGAAGGACTTGAACCGTCAAGACCTATTGATTAAAAGAGAGGGGCCCCCGAAAAAGGATTGGGTAAAGCGTATGGGAAGATGAAATCGGACGGCAATCATTTTTTGGGGAGGGCAGTAGGTCGCCGGTTCAAGTCCGGCCAGTAGCTCCAAAA
>CANQQM010000033.1 GCA_947626005.1 uncultured Clostridia bacterium | reverse complement strand
TGCGGGAATAGCTCAGTGGTAGAGCGCCACCTTGCCAAGGTGGATGTCGCGGGTTCGAGTCTCGTTTCCCGCTCCAATCACAGCTCCGCACTGTTTTTTTTGGCGCCATAGCCAAGTGGTAAGGCAAGGGTCTGCAAAACCCTGACTCCCCGGTTCAAATCCGGGTGGCGCCTCCAAAAGCCCGTCACGGGCTTTTTCTTTGATTTTTACGCGCGCGAAAAAGAGGCGGGCGGACCGATGGGTCCGTCCGCCTGAAGTTTATTTGAGGACGGGGCGCACGACGACGCTCCCGCACAGCACCTCCGCATAGGAGTAGGAAGTCTTCCCGAGGAACCCTTCCTCACTCGGCCGTACGGTGAAGAGGGCGGGGTACACCCCCGAGAGCTCCCCCGAGAAGCGGACGATCTTGTTGCGTCCGAGGTTGACGGTGACGTCCACTTGCCGATGAAAATAGTCGCGGATGGTGCGCTTCACCTGCGCGATATCGTTTTTTGGCTTGATCATGCTTTAAGCATGCCCAAAAAATTCCTTTTTTATACCCCGCCTCCGCGCCGTCAGTCCTCGATGAGGTCGTCTCCGAAGAGGACGGCGGCCATACGATCATCGAAGAGTAAGCCTTTCGCGTACCCATTTCTCATTCTTCGACAAAGCTCCTTTCCGTTCCCTTGAATATTTCCCTCCGCCGTCTCATACGATAGAGGGAATTCATGTAAGGAGCAGCGATATGATCAAAACGCAGACGGAGACCTTCCGCGGATACGGAAAACGCAAGGAGATCGGCGCCCAGACGGCGGTGGAGTGCCGTTTCGGGAACGAAGTGGAGACGGTGCTTGCCGTGCATTGCGCCGCGGCGCTCTCGGGCGCGGACGTGGGGAGCGGCGAAGTCCGCTACTACGGAAAGGCGCACTTTTCGGTCGTCTATGAGGATGCGGAAAAGCGGGTCTGCCGTGCGGAGAAGGGGGTCGAGTTCTCCGCCGTCAAGAAGGACGAATTCTGCTATCCCGCCCTCACGGCGCGGGTGAGCCTGCATGTGGAGAACGTCTCGGTGCGTCGGGAGGGGGCAAGCGTGTTCGCGACCGCCCTCCTCGGGGCAGACATCTCCCTCTACGGCGAACAGACCTTCGACTATCTGAGCGGGGGCGACCTCGTCCTGAGGCGGGAGCCCGTCAAAGTGCTTACGGCACACCTTGTATCGGGGAATGCGGAGGCGGAGGACGAATTCGAGACCGAACTCCTCGGCGACATCTTGCAGCACACCGAGGCGGTGCATCTCACCGACCTCGTCTCGGGGAGCGGCATGCTCACGGCGGAGGGGGAGGTCAACCTCGGCATCCTTGCCCTCAAAGACGGGGAGACCCTCGTCTCCTTCGAACGGCTTGTGCCCTTCCGCATCGAGATCCCCTGCGAGGCGGCGACGGCGGGCTGCGGCGCGGAGGCGAAGATAAGCGTCGTCGGCGCGAACCTCCATGCGGACGCGGACGAGACCAAGGGGAAGTGCACCCTTGTAGCGGAAATTTCCCTTGCGGCGGACGGGTGCGTCTATGAAGAGACGGCGGTGGACGCCGTCGTCGACGCCTACTCGTGCACGAACGCCTCCTCTCTCACCTTCTCGACGGCGGAGAGCGGGGGCGTGGGCGAAGTGTTCCGCGTCACCGAACGCATACAGGGGAAGTGTGCGCTCTCCTCTCCCATCGACTTTTCGGACGTTTTGCAGGCCGTCACCCTGCAGCGGGCGGAGGCCGATCTTGTCGCGGGGGAGGGCGGCAAGCGGGTCGAAGGGGTCGCCGTCGCCACCCTCCTCGTCCGCGGGGCGGACGGATCGCACCGCGGCATCGAACTCAGCCTTCCCTTCTCCGTCCCCGTCGAGGCGGGGGAGTGTTCGGTCTCCGTGCTCGTCCTCGGCATGTCGGCGCGGCAGAAGCAGGAGGGGGAGATCGACGCGGAGGCCACCCTCAAGATCTCCTTGGAGGAAAAGCGGCGCATTTCGGCGCGGCTCGTTTCGAGCGTCGAGGAAGGGGAGGCGCTTCCCGTATGCGACAGCGCGGTAAGCGTGTACATCCCCCGTGCGGGCGACGGGCTCTGGGAGCTTGCGAAGAGCCTTCGGAAGCCCCCCGAGGAGGTCTCGGCGAGCAATCCCGACATCGAATTCCCCGTCAAAGAGGGGCAGCGGGTGATTGTCTACCGCAAAAAGACCGTCCTTTGAGGGTTTGCGGCGCACAAAACGTTTGACAGACGGCGAAAAAATGTCTATAATAGGGGAGAACAGGCGATCACGCGGAAGAGACGCGCCCCCCTTTCTCCCCAGAGAGAGGACCCTCGGCTGAAAGGTCCTCGGGAAAGCGCACGGTATTCCCCCGCGAGCCGCTCCGCCGAACAGAACTTCAAGCGGAGCCGTATCCCCCGCGTTAAGGGGCAATGAGGCGCACCGTGTGTGCGCGAATGCAGGTGGTACCGCGGAATTTCGCCCTGCCGACGGAAGTCGGCAGGGCTTTTTTTCAAAAGGAGCAGGCAATGGAAGACGAAAACATCGTGGAAGAAGCGACGGCGGAGGCGGAGAAAGCGACCTCCTCCCGCGCCCTCTATGAAGCGAAGATGAAGTTCCTCGGCAGAACGGGGAAGGTGACGGCGCTTCTTAAAGGCATGCGCGACATCGCGGCGGAGCGCCGTCCCGCGTTCGGAAAGCGGGTCAACGAACTCCGCGAAAAGCTCGAGGCGCTCTTTGCCTCCTTCGAGGAGAAGGTCAAGGCGCGGGAAATGAGGGAAAAACTCGCGGGCGAGCGCATCGACGTCACCATGCCGGGGCGGCGGAGCGCACGGGGCGCCCTCCATCCCGTCACGCGGGTGAGTGGGGAGCTCATCGACATCTTCGCGGGCATGGGCTTCGAAGTGTTCGAAGGGCCCGAGATCGAGAGCGACTACTATAACTTCACCGCCCTCAATACCCCCGCCGACCATCCCGCGCGGGACATGCAGGACACCTTCTATTTGACCGACGAATTCCTCCTCCGCACCCAGACGAGCGCGGGGCAGATCCGCTACCTCGAAAAGAAAAAGCCGCCCGTCAAGATGCTCTCTCCGGGGCGGGTGTTCCGTTCGGACGACGACGCGACCCACTCCCCGATGTTCCACCAGATGGAGGGACTTGTCATCGACGAGGGGATCACGCTGTGCGATCTTAAGGGCATGCTCGACGAATTCGCGCGTACCATGTTCTCCGCAACGAGCAAGACGCGCCTCCGCCCCTCCTACTTCCCCTTTACGGAGCCCTCCGTCGAGGTGGACGTGAGCTGCGCCGCCTGCGGCGGGAAGGGGTGCCCCCTGTGCAAGGGGACGGGCTGGATCGAAGTGCTCGGGGCGGGCATGGTCAACCGCCGCGTCCTCGAAAATTGCGGCGTCGATCCCGACCGCTTCTCGGGCTTTGCCTTCGGCATGGGCATCGAGCGCATCGCGATGCTCAAATACGGGATCGGGCACATCCGCTCGTTCACCGAAAACGACGTCCGTTTCCTTGCGGAATTCAAGGACTGAGGAGGGAATATGAAAGCGCCTTTGAGCTGGCTGAAAGAATATGTGGACATCGACGTCTCCGCGGAGGAACTCGAAGAGAAGCTCTTCTCCTGCGGGTTCGAAGTGGAGGAACTTACCTACCTCGGGAAGAACGTCGAAAAGGTCGTCGTCGGGCAGATCCTCTCAACAAAGAAGCACCCCGACGCCGACCGCCTCACCGTCTGCACCGTCGATTGCGGCGAGTACGGCGTAAAGCAGATCTGCACCGCCGCGACCAACGTTTTTGTCGGGGCACGGGTGCCCTGCGCGCTCGACGGGGCGACCGTCCTCCACGAGGGAGGGGTGCAGAAAATCAAGACGGGCAAGCTCCGCGGGGAGCTCTCGGAGGGGATGATGTGCTCGGGCGAAGAGCTCGGCATCGGCGACGACTTCTACCCCGGTGCGGAGACGAACGGCATTCTCATCCTCGGGGAGGAACCGCTCGGAGAGGACATCCGCAAGGTCGTCGGAACAGACGACTACATCTTCGATATCGCCGTGACGGCAAACCGTCCCGACTGCCAGAGCATCTACGGCCTTGCACGGGAGGTTGCGGCGGTGCTCGAAAAGCCCCTCCGTCCCCTTGTCCTCGGCACGGGGAAAGAGGGTGCCTGCCCCGTCTCGGTGACCGTCGAAGAGCCGACCCTTTGCCCGCTGTACCTCGGTAGTTTCGTGCGGGACGTCAAGGTGGGGGAGAGCCCGATGCGCATCCGCCGCCGTTTGGCGCTCATGGGGCTGCGCTCGGTGAACAACATCGTCGACATCACCAACTATGTGCTCCTCGAAGTGGGGCAGCCCATGCACGCCTTCGACCGCGCCGACCTTACGAAAGACGAGATCGTCGTCCGCCGCGCAAGGGAGGGGGAGACGATCACCACCCTCGACGAAAAACAGTTTACCCTGACGCCCGACAACCTCCTCATCTGCGACGGGGTCCGTCCCGTCGCGCTTGCGGGGGTCATGGGCGGTGCGAACAGCGGCATCCGGGAGGGGACGAAGGAAGTGTTCTTCGAGGCGGCGGCGTTTGCACGCGACAGCGTCCGCAAGACCTCCCGCGCCCTCGGACAGCGCTCCGATTCCTCCGCCCGCTTCGAGAAGGGGGTGTACGGCATCTTCCCCCGCCTCGGCATGGCGCGGGCGATCGCCCTCGTCGAAGAACTCGGCTGCGGCACGCCCGCCTCTGCGGTCGTCACGGCTCCCGCGGGCTCCGACTACGGCACCAAGGAGAAGAAGATCGTCACCTCCTACGAAAAGATCGACGCCCTCCTCGGCATCCGCGTCCCGCGGGAGGAGGCAGGCGCCATCCTTGCCCGCCTCGGCTTTACCTTGGAGGAAGAGGGGGAAAAGCTCACCGTCACCGTTCCCCTTTGGCGGGAGGATATCGACGCCTTCCCCGACCTTGCGGAGGAGATCGTGCGCATGTACGGCTACGAGCACATCGCGCCCACCTTCCTCGAGAACGCGACGGTCACCCACGGCGGGCTCTCTCCCGCGCAGAAGGCCGAACTCCGCTTCAAGCAGACGCTCGTCGGCGAAGGCTATTTCGAGGCGTACGGCTATTCCTTCTACTCCCCGAAAGACTTCGACCTCCTCCGCCTTCCCGCGGATGCGCCCGAGCGCCGCGCCGTCACCCTTCTCAACCCCATCGGGGAGGACCTCTCCGTCATGCGGACGCTGCTTGCCCCCACCATGGTGCAAAATATCGTGCGAAACGTCCGCCGCGGCAACGAGGCGGGGCGGCTGTTTGAACTCGCAAACGTGTTCCTCTCCGAGACCCTTCCGCCCAAGGAACTTCCCGAAGAGCGGAAGCATCTCTCCCTCGGACTTTGGGGGGAGGGGGACTTCTTCGACCTCAAGGGAGCGGTCGAGGCGATCGGGGAGGCCTTCGGCCTTCGTCTCACCTTCACGAAGGGGGAGCGCCCCTTCCTGCACCCCGGTGCGACGGCAAGCATCTTCCTCGGCGAAAGGGAGGTGGGCTTCCTCGGGGAGCTGCACCCCGCGATCGCGGCGGAGCTCGCCCTCGAGAAGAAGGCGTACCTCGCGGAGCTCGACTACACGGCGCTTTCGCGCAAGTTCCGCCCCGATATCGTGTACCGTCCCGTACCTAAATTCCCCGCCGTGCAGCGCGACCTCGCGGTCGTCGTCGCCGAGGAGAGGACGTGCGCCGAGCTCGAAGAGGTCATTCTCCGCACGTCGAAGGCGGTGAAGCGGGCGGAGCTTTTCGACGTCTACCGCGACGCACGCCTCGGCGAAGGAAAAAAGAGCATGGCGTTCCGCCTCACCTTCGAGGCGGACGAGAGGGCGGAAAAACCTCTCACGCCCGAGGCGGTGGACGGGTTCTTCCAAAAGATCGTCTCCGCTCTTGCCCGCTCCTGCGGCGCCGAACTCCGCTGAGCGGAATACAAAAACAGAAGATGGGGGAGAAAGATCCCCCTTCTTTTTTGTTTTCGGGCGTCTTTCCTTCCCGCGTGCACGCGTTTTTGTTTGATTTCCCGTAAAAAGTATGATATAATCGACTTGTTCGGCTGCTTTCCGAGAAGGGGGCAGAAAAAATACCAAGGTCGGGACCTTGCGGACCTTTCGGAGCCATCGTTATGAAGTTCAAGAGAATTCTTTCCCTATGCCTCATCTGCATTCTCGGCGCTGCCTGTCTGCCCGTTGTCGGGCGGGCACAGGCGTCTGCGGCGTCCGAGACGCTCAAAGTGGGCTTCTTTTCCTTCCCCGGGTACCACATGCAGGACGAGACGGGGCGGCGGAGCGGCTACGGCTACGAAGTTTTGCAGCTCATCGCCGACCATACCGACTGGAACTACCAATACCTCTGGTACGAACTCTCCTACGCCGACTGCCTCGACAAGCTCGAGAGGGGAGAGCTCGACCTCGTCACCTCCGTCTCCGACACCCCCGAACGGCGGGAGAAATTCCTGTATTCGGAGAAGGAAATCGGCACCAATTCGACCATTTTCACCGTGAAGTCGGGCAACGACAAGGTGGTGAAGGGGGACTATTCGACCTACGACAATCTCGTGATCGGCATGCTCGAAGACAACTCTAAAAACGACGTTTTCGCCGCCTTCGCGGAGGGAAAATTCACCTATGCCCCCCGCTACTACGGGACGGACGCCGAACTCTCGGAGGCGCTTGCCTCGGAGAAAGTGGACGGGATCGTCTCGGGGAGTCTCCGCACCATGGGCAACGAATGGCTCATCGAATCGCTCGAGCCGAGCCCCTTCTACGTCTGCATGCCCAAGGACCGCACCGACCTCAAAGAGGCGGTCGACGCCGCCATCGACGAAATGGACCTCCTCGACCCCGCGTGGCGGACTTCCCTTCAGAGCAAGTACTACTCTTCGGACAGCAAGGGAAGCGTCATCCTCGACGCCGACGAAAGGGAGTATCTTTCCTCCCTCTCCGCCTCGGGCACCAAACTCAAAGTGCTCATGAATCCCGACCGCGCCCCCTATTCCTACTTCGAAAACGGGGAGGCGAAGGGCATCTTCCCCGCCATGTTCGCAAAGATCACCGAGAGCGTCGATCTTCCCTATGAATATGTATTCACCGAGGACCGCGCCGACTACTACCGCAAGCGCGAAGCGGACGAAGTCGACATCGCCATCGACTTCGGCGACGACATGTATCTTGCGGAGGAGAGCGGCTACAAGATCACCGACGTCTACTACACGACGACGCACACGATGATCAAGCGCCGCGGGCTCAAAGGGGACCCCGTGCGGTTCGCGACGCAGAAGTTCGTCGACAATCCCTACTCCTCCTACCTCGCAAAGTACGTCGGGGAGAACACCGCGGTGCACCAATACAACTCCCTCGAAGAGAGCATCGAAGCGGTAAAGCGGGGAGAGTGCGACGCGACCATCACCCTCTCCTACGTCGCCGAACTCTATATTTGGGGGGATGAACGCAACGAGCTCATCTCCGAACTCATCGGAGAGGCGACCTCGAGCTACTGCCTCGGCGTCAACGGAACGCGCAGCCATTTGCTTCTTTCCATATTGAGCAAATGCGTCCGCAACTTCGACCGCGCCGCCGCGTCCGCCGTCGTCAACGGGGAGATCTCCAAGCTCCGCCCGGCCGAAAACAACGGCCTCATTTCCTTCCTCCGCCGCAACCCGCTCTACATCATCTTCATCGTCACGGCGGTCCTTTTATTCCTCTTCGCGATCGTCATGCTCATCGTGCGGACGCACAACCAGCACCGTCTGCAGCGCGAAGTGGAGGAGGCGACGGCAAAACTCAAGGCGCAGACGGAGGAGCTCTCCGTCGCCCTGCACGCCGCCGACGCCGCCAACCGCTCCAAAACGACCTTCCTCAACAACATGTCGCACGATATCCGTACGCCCATGAACGCCATCATCGGCTTTACGGCGCTTGCAACGACCCACCTCGACAACCGGGAACGCACCCTCGACTATCTCACGAAGATCTCGCAGGCCTCCAACCACCTTCTCTCCCTCATCAACGACGTCCTCGATATGAGCCGCATCGAATCGGGAAAAGTGCACATCGAGGAGCGGCCCGAAAACCTTGCCGATATCCTGCAGGGGCTGAGGAACATCATCCAGTCGGATATCCATGCGAAGAAGCTCGACCTCTTCATCGACACCGTCGACGTTTCGAACGAGGAGGTCTACTGCGACAAGCTGCGCCTCAACCAGATCCTCCTCAACCTCACCTCCAACGCCATCAAGTTTACGGGGAGCGGCGGGTCGGTCGCCGTGCGCGTCACGCAGAAGCCCTCCCGAAAAGAGGGGTACGGGGTGTATGAATTCAGCGTCAAGGACAACGGGATCGGCATGAGCAAGGAGTTCGCGGCGACGGTGTTCGAACCCTTCACGCGCGAACGCAATTCGACGGTGAGCGGCATTCAGGGCACCGGGCTCGGCATGGCGATCACCAAGAACATCGTCGACATCATGGGCGGCACCATCACCGTCGAGAGCGAACAGGGAAAGGGGACGGAATTTGTCGTCACGCTCGAACTTCGTCTCGCGGAGGCGGAACCCGTGCAGTACTCCCTTGCGGAGCTCAAGGGGCTCTACTCCCTCGTCGTCGACGACGACCTCGTCTCCTGTCAGAGCGTCTCCAAGATGCTCCGCCAGATCGGCATGCACGCCGAGTGGACGGTGACGGGAAAGGAGGCGGTCGTCCGGACGCGGGAGGCCATCGAACTCGGCCATCCCTTCGAAGTGTACATCGTCGACTGGTCCATGCCCGATATGGACGGCATCGCGACCGTCAAGGAGATCCGTTCGATCATCGGCGACGAATCGCCCATCATCCTGATGTCGGCGTACGACTGGACGGATATCGAACAGGAGGCGCGTTCGGCGGGCGTGACGGGATTTTTGAGCAAGCCTCTCTTCGCCTCCGACCTCCACCGCGCCCTCGAGCGGAGTTTGGGCAAGGTCGCTCCCAAGGAGGAACCCGAGCCGCCGAAGCACAACTTCGTCGGAAAGCGCATCCTCCTCGCCGAGGACAACGAGCTCAACCGCGAGATCGCCGTGGAGCTTCTGTCGGAGGCGGGATTTGCGGTCGAGAGCGCCGAGAACGGCAAAGTCGCCACCGAGATGGTGGAGCGCTCCGAGGCGGGCTACTACGACCTCGTCCTCATGGACGTGCAGATGCCCATCATGAACGGCTACGACGCGACGAGGTACATCCGTTCCCTCGAGGATCGGGAGCTTGCGTCCATCCCCGTCATCGCCATGACCGCCAACGCCTTCGAAGAGGACAAGGCAAACGCCTACGCCGCGGGCATGAACGGGCACCTTGCAAAGCCCATCGACATCGACGCGGTGCTCGCCCTCCTTCAGGAGATCCTCGGCGTCAATTAAACAAAAAGAAAAACCTCCGCTTGCGGCCTTGCAAGCGGAGGTTTTTTGATACGGAAGTCAGACGGCGGGGGCGAGCTTTTTCTTCTTCTTGAGCTCGGTCTCGAGTTCGGTGCACGCCTCGGAGAGTTCCTCCTCCGTCTCGGAGACCTCGACGCCGTCGAGGATATCCTGCAGACGGTATTCGTCGTTTAGGTACTTGATGGTCTGATAGCCGATGACCGTCGTCAGGGTGCCGTTTGCAAGGCCCTGCACGGAGGAATCGACGAGGGCGGAGATCGCGGTGCCGAGAAGGGGGATGCCCTTTACGGCGTCGCCCATCGTCTTGACGACGCTGTGCCCGATGTTGAGACTGCCGAGCCCGTAGGCGATGAGGGAGTTCTGGATGACCCTTGCGAAAATTTTGACGAGGCGGGCGTCGGAGGGGCGGAAGCCGTAGAGGAACACGAGGTCCTTAATAAGCTGCATGTTGACGAACACGACGAGCGCGGCGTCGATCTTGGCCGTCTGCGAGATCGCCGAATAGGCGGCGGATTTCAGGGAGCTTCGGAAGATGAGCGCCTTTGCCGACTTCTTCACCGACCCGCGGTAGAGCTCGGTGAGCGACTTTTTGAGGTTCTGTTCATTCCCCGCTTTAAGGGCGATCGCAAGCCGCCCCACGACCTCCGAATCGTACCAGCCCACCCCCTCGACGGAGGCGGTGAGGTCGATGATCTTCCCCGCGATGTCGTGGCGGAGCTTGCGGTTGTGCTTCTGCGCCGCCCGCGCCGTGTAGGCGTTGACGTTGGTCACGAAGTAGTCGGTGTGAAAGACCTTCCAGAGGGGGACGAGGAAGAGGAATATGTAGAGAAGCAGGCAGACCGCGGCGGCGGCATAGCCCGCATACTCGTTGATCTCGTACACGCGGAGGGCGACGAAGAAGAGGAGCACGAAGAGAAAGACGCCGATCGTCGCCGCAAAAAAGCGCAGAATAAAGCGTGCGCCGCGCACATTCTGCCGCTTCACATACTTCTGTTCGTACTCGTAGATGGTCATCCCGCCCTCTTTGGGCGCCTGTGCGTTCTGATTTTCTTTCGCCGCGGGAACGAGCGCGACGGATTTCTTCTTATCTTTTGCCATGGGAACCTCCTCGGTATTTTAAGGATACACCATAATCGAAAATTTGTAAAGCGCTTTATGAAATAAAATTTCGGAAGGAATCGCTTGCCTTCTTTCCCTCGGTGTGTTATACTCGGAGCATGAAGAAAACGACCGTCTACGAGGACCGCGCCGAAAAGCGGGAGCGGGACAGAAAGCGGCACACCGTCGCCTGTCCGCACTGCGGCAAGCCCGTCCTCGACCACATGGAAGAATGCCCCTATTGCAAGGGCAAACTCGAACCCACCGTCTACACCCCGCTCTCCGACGCACGCATCCGCAAGATCCGCATCGTCACCTACACGGTCGGGGGGCTCATCGCGGCGGGGATCATCGTCTACCTCCTCTTCTTCCGATAATCGATACCGTTCCCCATGTAAGATCCGATTCTACCGCCGGTAGAGTCGGATCTTTTTACGGTAGAGCGGCCGACCGTTCGGTAGAGCGGGCGCAAAAAAGAGGAGAGAGGGAAGAAAGAGAAGTAGGTTGCCTTTTCCCGCCCTGTTTGCTACCATGGAGGAAAAGGAGGTTCGTATGCAAGCTGCTCTGAAAGCGGGACGGGTCCGCGGATTCCGTTCCTATTATACGAAGGGGGAGGAGATCTTCAGCGCCGTGTCGCACATCGCGGGCGGCGGGCTCGGGCTCGTCTTTCTTCTGACACTCTCCCTTCTCGCAAAGGACGCTTTGTCCCGCGTATCGGTCGTCGTATTCGGCCTTTCCGTCATCCTTCTCTACACGATGAGCGCCCTCTACCACTTTCTCCCCTCGGGGACGGCGAAGGGGGTGTTCCGCATCTTCGACCACTGCACCATCTTCCTCCTCATCGCGGGGAGCTACACGCCCTATTGCCTCATCCCTCTCCGCGGGACGCTCGTGGGGGAGGCCGTTCTCATCGCGCAGTGGCTGCTCTCCGCCGCGGGGATCGCCCTCAATGCCGTCGCTCTCGACAAAAGGCCCGTCAAGGTCCTCTCGATGGCGCTCTATGTCGCGATGGGGTGGATGGCGATCGCCTTCCTCCCGCCCCTTCTGCCCCTCGTGTCGCCGCCCTGCTTCTTCCTTCTTCTTGCGGGCGGCGTCGCCTACACGGCGGGGATCGCCTTCTTCGCCTTCGGAAAGAGGGTGCGGTATTTCCACTCCGTGTGGCACCTTTTCGTCCTCCTCGGAACGATGTTGCAATTTGCAAGCATTCTGCTTCTTCTTTGAAGTTCCTCTTGCCGCCCCTGCGCCATTTGACGCAGGGGTTTTTGTATTCATGGGGGAGGTGTATAAAAAAACAGCCGTTGCGCACATTGTGCATAGGAGGAAATTATGAAGAAGTTTTTGGCAATCGCAGCGCTTACGCTCTCCTGTGCCGCAGTCGCGGCGGCGGGCGCAGCGGCGTTTGCGGTCCCCCGCGCGGCAAGCGATGCGGAAGCGGTCGTAAGCACCGTCGAGGTCGCCGTTCTCCGCCGCGGGAGCACGGGGAGCGAAGTCAAGGAAGTCCAACGCAGACTCAAACAGTGGGGATATTATACGGGCGCGGTCGACGGCATTTTCGGCTCGGAGACGCGCAAGGCGGTCATCGCCTTCCAGAAGAAGAACGGGCTCACCGCCGACGGCATCGTCGGGAAGGCGACGTACGCGGCGCTCGGCATGAACGACTCGTATTTGGCGCTCGGCGGCGGTTCCCGTCCGTCCTCGTCGGGGAATTCGAATTACACCTCGTCCGACGTCTACCTTCTCGCCAAGGCGATCTATGCCGAGGGCAGAGGGGAGAGCTACACGGGACAGGTCGCGATCGGCGCGGTGATCATGAACCGCGTGCGCAGCGCCTCCTTCCCCAACACCGTCTCCGGCGTCATCTATCAGAAGGGGGCCTTCACGGCGGTGACGGACGGGCAGATCAACCTCGAACCCAACACGACGGCCTATAACGCCGCCCGCGACGCGATGAACGGCTGGGATCCCACCTATGGGTGTCTCTATTACTACAATCCCGCCGTCGCGACGAGCGCATGGATTTTTAACCGTCAGACGGTGACGGTCATCGGCAAGCACGTCTTTGCCATTTAAGGAGGAGATATGGAAAAGAAGATCGGCAGCAACAAATCGAGCGGGGCGAAGAAGGTGGAGCGCATCGAAGAATTCACGCCCGAAACGGTCAACGAACAAACACCCGCGGCAAAGCCCGTGAAAAAGCCGTCGGCGAAAAAGCAGACGGCGCAAAAGTCGGCGGCGGAGAAGAAGGAGAGGGCCGCCGCAAAGGAACGGGTCGAAAAGGCGCGTTCCCGCTCCGAAAAGAAGCAAAAGGAGGAGGCGGGGAAGGCGGCGCTCAAGCAAAAGAAGCTCGAAAAGCGCGCCGCGTACCGCGAAAAGAAGCTCGCCAAGCGGGCGGCCCTCCTCGAAAAGAGGGCGGAGAGAAAGCGCGTCCTCGCCGAAAAGAGGGCGGCACGCATCGCAAAGAGGGCGGAACGCCGCGCCGAGGTCAAAAAGCAGAAGGTGGAGCGCCGCGCCGAGCGCATCGCACGGCGGGAGCTTCTCAAAAACGAATCGGCCGCGGAGAAAAACCGCCGCATCGCCCGTGAAAAGCGGGAGCGCTACGCTCTCCGCAAAAAGCGCGCCGAGGCAAGGGAGAACGCGCGGAAGCAAAAGAGGGCTTCCCGCTCCGAGGCGCACAGCCGCCGCGCGGAAGCGAAGCGGGACCGCCGCGAAAAGCGCACGCCGGGATTCGGCGGCTGGCTTGCCGCGGTCATCTCCCTCGGCACCGCCTGCCTTGCCCTCGCGACGGTCGTCACGGCGGGAGCCTTCCGCATGAACGACATGACGGTCGCGGCGGAGAGCGGCTACCGCGCCACCCTCTACGAGATGGTCTCGGCGTCCGAATCGCTCGACGACAGTCTCTCCAAGCTCCGCGTCTCCTCGGGAAGCGCCGAACAGCAGCAGCTTTTAAGCGATATCCTCGTCGACGCCGAACTCATGGAGAGCGCCCTCGAGCGCATGCCCGTCGACAGCATGACGGGGACCGATCTCAGCGCCTTCGTCAACCGCACGGCGGCGTATGCGCGGATGCTCCTTTCCAAGCTCTCACGGGGCGAAAAGCTCTCCGCGGGGGAGCGGGAGACCCTTTCCCGCCTCTATGAGACGAATGACAAGCTGTACGGCGAACTCAACGACCTTGCGACCCACTTGAAACCCGAGGACTTCCGTGCCTTCATCGGCGGGAAGGAAGGGGCGCTTTCCGACCGCTTCCACGAGATGGCGGAGGGAACGCACGGCGAAGAGACCTCAAACGCCCCCTTCTCCAAGGAGGGGAACGTCGGCGAAAACGCCCTCTCCGCCCTCGAAGAAATTTCTTCGGGCCGCGCGGAGGAACTTGTCCTCGAATACTTTGCGGCGTACAGGGTGCAGTCGGCAAATTATACGGGGGAGACGGTCGCACGGGAGATCGCTTGCTACGACTTCGTCCTCACCGACGAAAACGGAACGGAGCTCTTTGCGCAGATCTCGAAGCACGGCGGCAAACTCGTCTTTTTCGACACCTATGAGCCCTGTTCCGTCAAGAACTTCGACCTTCCCACTTGCGACGCGATCGCCCGCGAATACCTTGCGGGGCTCGGCATCGGCGATGTGGAGGCCGTCTGGCTCTCGGACGGCGGCATGGTCGCAGACCTCACCTATACGACGGTATCGGACGGCGTGCGCGTCTATCCCGAAATGATCCGCATCCGCGTCTGCGAGGAGAAGGGGAGGGTGATCGGCATGGACGTCTCCGCCTATCTTCTAAACCGCACCGAACGCACCTTCGAAGGGGGAATGACGGAGGAAGAAGCGCGGCGCTCCCTTGCGGAGGGGCTCGAACCGTATGCGGCGCGGCTCGCCCTCATCCCCGTCTATGGGAAGGAAGTGCTTGCCTACGAATTCGGCTGCAAATACGGCGACGACGAGTATATCGTCTATATCGACGCAAAGAGCGGGGAGGAGGTGCGCATCTTCCTTGTCCGCGAGAGCGCAGGCGGAAGCTATTTAAGATAAGCGGGAAAGGAGCCCTTCTGGGTGTATTTCATAGGGAATCAAGAAAAAACTTAATTTTATATCGGAATACACCTTTGGGCGAGTCAAGGAAACAGCGAGGAATCATATCCCCGCTGTTTTTCTATATATAGAAATCGTCCGAAAACCTAATTTGTGTTCCGCTCATAGCCGTCCGACAAGCAAGTCGGGCGGCTATTTTCATGCAAGAAAACAATGGAGTATTATATTCAATGCGCTTTGGCGCAAAAATTATTTCAAAAGGAGAAAGAAAATGGTTTACAAAGAGTGGTTAAAGGAATGGTTGGAGCTTTACGTCAAGCCTTCGACCAAAGAAAGGACATATCAGAAATACCGCAGAACGGCGGAGAAATACATTCTCCCCGCGCTCGGCGAGTATGAAACGGACGAGCTATCAGCGGTCGAATTACAAAAATTCTCCGCTTCGCTCACCGAACGAGGCATGGCGGCAAGCACCGTGAACGGCGTGCTGTTCGTCTTGAAATCGTCGCTCAAAAAGGCGGTCTCGCTCGGGATCGCGCATCGGCAGTTTACGGATGCCATCGTCCGCCCCAAAGCGAGGGAGAAAAAGGTCGTCTGCTTCAACAAGGACGAGCAGAAGAAAATCGAGCGGTACGTTTTGGAACACAACACACCGTACCTATTCGGAATCGCGCTATCCCTTTATACGGGGCTTCGGATCGGAGAACTTCTCGCTCTCACTTGGGATGATATTGACTTCCAAAAAGGAACGGTAACGATCTCGAAATCTTGCTTCGACAGTTGGGAGAACGGTCATTACAAAAAGGTGTTCGACACGACGAAAACGCAGAGTTCGGAACGGGTTATCCCCCTGCCGAAACCTATCGTCGGAGAGTTGAAACAACTCAAAAAGCAAACGGGAGCGCGGTTTGTTGTAGCGGCAAAAAGCGAATATGGGGCGCAAATTCGCGCCTACCAACGTTCTTTCGAGCTTGTGCTTCGTAAATTACATATAGAAAGAAAATGCTTCCATGCTCTGCGGCATACGTTCGCAACCCGCGCGCT
>CANQQM010000032.1 GCA_947626005.1 uncultured Clostridia bacterium | reverse complement strand
CACCGCGAAGGGGTACGACCTCACGCTCGGCTCGGGGCAGTTCATAAACGGCTTCGAGGACAAGGTGGTCGGCATGCAGATCGGCGAAACGCGTGATATCGACGTCGTGTTCCCCGAGGACTACCAGTCGGAGGAGCTTAAGGGCAAGCCCGCCGTCTTTACCGTCACCCTCCATGCGATCACGGGGAAGAACGTCCCCGCCCTCGACGAGGAATTCGCAAAGAAGATGGGCGCGGAGAGCGTGGAGGACTACACCGCCAAGGTGAAAGAGCGCCTCGTCCGCAATGCGGAGCGCAGAAGCCGCGACGCGACGGAGAACTCCATCATCACCGAAATCGCAAAGACGGCCACCGCCGAGATCCCCGAGGCCATGATCTCCCGTCAGGAGGACTATTCGATGCAGCGCCTCGAGTACAACCTCATGCAGCAGGGGATCCGCCTCGACGACTACCTCAAATACATCGGCACCACGCGCGAAGAGTACAAGCGCAACTTCGAAGAGGACGCCCGTACGACCGTTCTCCATCAGCTCATCGTCGAGAAGCTCATCGCGCTCGAGAAGATCGAAGCGACGGCGGAAGAGCTCGATGCGCGCATCGCCGAACAGGCGGCAAGCGTCGGCAAGGAGCCCGAGACTTATAAAAAGGACATGGATCCCCGCCAGATCGAATACCTCGAGGGGGACATCAAGGTCACCAAGCTCTTCGAGTTCCTTACGAAGAACAACGAACTTGTCATAGCGGAGGAAAAAGCATGAACGAGAAAAACATTCTCATCCCTTACGTCGTCGAACGCAAATCCACGGGGGAAAGAAGCTACGACCTCTATTCCCGCCTTCTCGAGGACAGGATCATCTTCCTCACGGGGGAGATCGACGACGCCGTCGCCAATACCGTCGTCGCAGAGCTCATCTACCTCGAGGCGATGGATTCGACCAAGGATATCTGCCTCTACATCAACAGCCCCGGCGGCTCGGTCTCCGCGGGCATGGCGATCTTCGACACGATGAACTACATCAAGTGCGACGTGTCGACGGTCTGCATCGGGCTTGCGGCCTCGATGGGCGCCTTCCTCCTTGCGGCGGGCACCCGCGGCAAGCGCTATGCGCTCAAGAACAGTGAGATCATGATCCACCAGCCCCTCGGCGGCGCACAGGGTCAGGCAAGCGATATCAAGATCCAGGCGGAGCACATCCTCCGCATCAAGGAGAAGATGACCCGCATCCTCGCGGAGAACACGGGCAAGTCCTTCGAGACGGTCGCACGCGACACCGACCGCGACAACTACCTCACCGCCGACGAAGCGCTCGCATACGGGCTCATCGACGGGGTGTATTACAAAAAGTAACGGAGTTTGGAATGGCAAAATACGAGCAGCGCTGCTCCTTCTGCGGGAAGGACAAGGCAAACACGAAGAAGCTGATCGCGGGTCCCGACGGGATCTTTATCTGCGACGAGTGCGTGGAGCTTTGCCGCGAAATGATGGCAAAGACCCCCGTGCAAGCCCCGGTCGAGGTCGAGCTCAAAAAACCCGCCGAAATCAAGAAGGAGCTCGACGAGTACATCGTCGGGCAGGACAAGGCGAAGCGGGTGCTCTCCGTTGCCGTCTACAACCACTATAAGCGCATCAACGCCATGGCGAACGGCACGGCGGAGGCGGACGGCGTGGAGATCGAAAAGAGCAACATCCTTCTTTTGGGCCCCACGGGCAGCGGAAAGACGCTGCTCGCGCGTACCCTTGCCAAGATCCTCAACGTCCCGTTTGCGACGAGCGACGCGACCACATTGACGGAGGCGGGATACGTCGGCGAGGACGTCGAGAATATCCTCCTCAAACTCATCCAGAACGCCGATTACGACATCGAACGCGCCCAGCGGGGCATCATCTATATCGACGAGATCGACAAGATCGCAAGAAAGGGCGAAAACGTCTCCATCACCCGCGACGTCTCGGGCGAGGGCGTCCAACAGGCGCTCCTCAAGATCATCGAGAGCACCGTCGCGAATGTTCCTCCGCAGGGCGGCAGAAAGCACCCGCAGCAGGACTGCATGCGCATCGACACGACCAACATCCTCTTCATCTGCGGCGGGGCGTTCGTCGGGCTCGACCGCATCGTCGGGGCCAGAAAGGACGATTCCCGCCTCGGCTTCGGCGGGAAGTCCCGCGTCGGCGCAAACGACGTCGACTACACCCTCCTCGAGGAGGTCAAGCCGCAGGATCTCACCCAGTTCGGGCTCATTCCCGAGTTCGTCGGCAGACTTCCCATCGTCGTAAGTCTGCAGGCGCTCGACGAGAACGCGCTCGTGAGCATCCTCACCCGTCCCCGCAACGCGATCATCAAGCAATATCAGAAGCTCGTCGGGCTCGACGGCGTCAAACTCACCGTGGAGGAGGAGGCCGTCCGCGAGATCGCAAACACGGCGATCCGCCTCAAAACGGGGGCAAGAGGGCTGAGAACGATCATCGAAGGGCTCATGACCGACGTCATGTACGACATCCCGTCGGAGAAGAACGTCGAGGAAGTCATCATCACGCGCGACTGCGTCGCCACGGGCGCGAAGCCCAAGCTCGTCTACAAAAAGACGGCGTAACTTCCCTTTCGGTAGAAAAAAGCAGGGTTTCCCTGCTTTTTTCCATAAACGCAAACCGCGCGATCGTCGCGTGGGTCGAGAGAGGCCTTGCCGAGGCCGAGGGAAACGCTCACCGAAAGGGCCGGCATGCCCGACCGACCGAGGCCTCTATTGCAGACTAAGGCCGGCACGAGCCCGCAGGACGAAGTACGAGGTTTCGGAAGTCCCTGCCGCCGAAACCGGGCGCGCCGTTTCTTACTCAAAAACCCGCAACAAGGGGACAAAAATTTTTCCGCAGCGGATTGACATTTCCGCGCGGATATGCAATAATAAATACGCACGAGTGACAGACGTCACAATCGGACAAAGGAGAAGGATCATGGCAAACAAGACGAAATATTCGGGCACCCAAACCGAGAAGAACCTCGAAGCGGCTTTTGCGGGGGAATCGCAGGCGAGAAACAAGTATACCTACTTTGCCTCCGTCGCCAAGAAAGAGGGCTACGAGCAGATGTCGGCGCTCTTCCTCAAGACCGCCGAGAACGAAAAGGAACATGCAAAGCTCTGGCTTAAGGAGCTTGCGGGCATCGGCAACACCGCCGAGAACCTTGCCGCGGCCGCCGCAGGGGAGAACTACGAATGGACGGATATGTACGAAGGCTTCGCAAAGACCGCCGAGGAAGAGGGCTTCCCCGAACTTGCACGCAAGTTCCGCATGGTCGCGGCGATCGAGAAGCATCATGAGGAGCGCTACCGCGCCCTCCTTCACAACCTCGAGGCGGCGGAAGTCTTTGCGCGCAGCGAAGTGAAGGTGTGGGAGTGCCGCAACTGCGGACACATCGTCGTCGGGACGAAAGCCCCCGAGGTCTGCCCCGTCTGCAACCACCCTCAGAGCTACTTCGAGATCTCCGCGGAAAACTACTAAGCCGACTTTATTCGACGCGCATCGAAATTCGATGCGCGTCATATTTTCGAAAAAACGGGCGATTTTTGACGAAATCGCCCGTTTTTTCAGAAATTCCAAAGAGATTTCCAAAACAATTCGAAAAATTTCGAAATACGCTTGACAAATTTTCTCCGCCGTGATAGGATAGAGATATTCACGGAGGAAGAAGCATGAAGGACATCTGGCAGGCAATGGCGGATAAGACTCGGCGGGAGATCCTCGACCTCCTCCACAGCCGTCCGCATACGGCGGGGGAGATCGCCGATCAGTTTTCGCTCTCGGCGGCGACCGTCTCCCATCACCTCTCTGTTTTAAGGGAGAGCGGGCTCGTGACGAGCGACCGCCGCGCGCAGACGATCATCTATTCGCTGAATGCGCCCGTTCTTCGCCGTGCCCTTACGGCGCTTGCCGACTATCTGAGCGATTGAAGTTATGAAAACAGCCCTCTTTTACGCCGTATTTACGGCCCTCAACCTTGTTGCCTTCGCCGTCGCCGTCGCGATGCTCCCTTCCCTTGTCGGCGTGGCGTTTTCGGCGGGGGAAGTTCTTCGGACGGGTTCGCCGTGGATCTTCCTTGCCTATCCCGCCGTCTCCGCCTTCCTCGCACTCGGCATGTTTGCCGTCATGCTCCCGATGAAGGGGAAAATGCGCCTTGCGGGGGCGATCGCCGTCGCCACGGCGGGAGCCGTCTTTCTCTGCGTCGGCTGGACCTTCTACGGGCTCGGCGCGGCGGGTGCGGACGTGGGGGAGAAGGTGCTCTTTCCTTATGCGGCCGTCTCCGCGATGCCGCTCTCCCTTGCCCTCCTCTCCTTCGGATGCGCCTTCCCCGCCCTTTCGAAGCGGCTTGGTCTCTCTCCGAAGTGTCAAAGAGCGGGCGAGCTTGCCTTCTCTCTTGCGGGGCTTGTTTCCTTCCTTGTCTCCCTCACGCTGACGGCGCTGCCCCGCACCCCGCGGCTCGACTGGATCGCTCTCCTTGTGTTTGCGCTCTCCTTAGGGGCGGCCGCGGCGACATTTTTCGTTCTAAAATCGCATTTTACACACAAAAATACCGATTAAGTTCCCACGATTTACAGAGGACGCCCGAGTTTCGGGCGTTTTTTTGTGAATTTCTAAAATTTTTTCGAAAAAAGTGTTCCATTTTTCGGAAAATATGATATGATTAAAAATAAGTGGCGGAGGAAGGCAAATTCCGCCCGAAACGAGTTTCCTGACAGGCGGGGGCATGAAGGAAAAGGAGACGGTCAAAGCGCTTTTGACCCCGAAAAAGAATGCCGATAAGTCGTGGTATCTCTCCCTTCTCGACGAGGGGGAGCAGACCTCCTATGAAGAGGAGCACCTTCGCGCGGTCCTTGTCACGCTGAAGGCGTTCTATCTTGCCCGCTACCGCAAAAAGATCGCCGCCGCGCGGGAGGAGATCGCCGCGATCCGTGCACGGGAGGAGTACACGGCGGAGGACTACCGGCGCCTCCTCGAGCTCAACGGGGAGATCGCCGCGGAGACCAAGAAGCTCAACGGCTACCGCTGTTTCTTCTCCGAACCCTACTTTGCGCGCATGGACGTCGTGGACGACAAGGAGGGGTACAACAGCTACTACATCGGGAAGAAGGGGGACGTCAACCTCGAGATCGTCGACTGGCGCGCCCCGCTTGCCGTGCGCTATTACCAGAAGAGCCGCGTCAACTTCCGCATCAACGAATACGACTACCGCACCGTCCTCCGCCGCGCCCTCTCCGTCAAGAACGGAAAGCTCCTCGACTTCCGCAACGAATACCTCTCCGTGCGCGACGTTCTTTCGCCCGAGGAGATCGCGGGGCGGGACGAGGAGATCCTCTTCGATCCCTACCTTCGGAGCATCATAAAGAGCCGCAAAGACGACGTCAGCATCCGCGACATCATCCGCACCATACAGGAACAGCAATTCGCCGTCATCACCCTTCCCGAGCGGGAGAGCTTTGTCCTTCAGGGCTGTGCGGGGAGCGGAAAGACGATGATCCTTCTGCACCGCCTCAGCTACCTCATGTACAACAACGAGGCGCTTCGCCCGCGCGACGTGCTCGTCATCACCCCGTCGGACAGCTTCAACGCCTTCATCGACGAACTTGCACAGGTGCTCGAACTGCAAAAAGTACGCACCATTACGCTTAAAAACTACTTTTTCAAGGTGCTCGAGAACGAGGGCATCCACCTTTCCGTACAAGAGGGCGAAAGGGAGCCGAAGGAGTATCTTTCCTACCTCTATTCGGAAAAATTCGCAAGAGACCTCACCCGCCGCATCCGCAAGATCTTCTCGGAGGTGAGAGGGCTGTTTGCGGGGGAGGAATGTAGGGAGGTCGCCGAGCGCATCCTTACCTCCTGCGTCGCCCGCCGCGAGGCCTTCACGCGCATCAAAAACGCCTCCACCCGCGTCCGCCGCGCCGTCCTCGGGGAGATGAAGGAGAATAAAGACGGCGGATTTTACTTCACCAAGCCCTTCCGTTCCCTCATGAGCGCCTTCGTGCAGGTGGAGGATTTCCTCGTCTACGCCCTGCGCGAAGAACCCCGCTCCCCCGACTATTTCTTCCGCCAGTTCACCGAATTTTACCGCTGTGCGCACTATGCGGCCTCCTCCGCGGAACACACCTTTGCGGCGGCGAAGGAGGACCTTACCGCCCTCTCGGAGACGGTGGAAAAGGAGATCGCCGACTTAAGGCGCTACCGCCAGAAACGGGGAAGTGGGGAGGTCTACACCTACGCGGAGCGCATCGACCGCCGCGAGGAGCTCCTTACGGAGATCGAAAAGACCGCCTCCGTCCTTTCGGACATGCGGGAGGGGATCGAGCTGTTTCGCGAATTCTTCTCGGTAGTGCGCCTCTCGGGGCACTGCGCCGAGCTCGGAAAGTGCAGGGACGGTGTCGATATTTCCCGTTGGCTGTACCGTGAGACGGTCAAGCGCTACAAGAAGAATTTCGGCATGCGGGGCATCTATCCCTCGGACGGCTACGCCCTCTGCCGCGTCCTTGCGGAGACGGGAAGGCCGCTCACCCCCCGCTACGGGCTCGTCTTTGTCGACGAGGGGCAGGACGTCTCGGAGGGGGAATACGAACTTCTCCGCCGCATCCATACCGACGCCGCCTTCAACATCTTCGGCGACCTCAAACAGAACATCACCCCTTGGCGGGGGCTGACGAGTTGGGACGAGGAGAAACTTCCCGTCTACACCCTCGACCAGAACTACCGCAACACCAACGAGATCGTCGCCTTTGTCTCGGGCGTGCTCGACGCGAAGATGCGCCCGATCGGACTGCACGGAGAGCCCGTCCGTACCCTAAAAATGCGGCGCATGGGTGCGTTTTTCCGCGAAAAGCAGGGGCTTAAGGCGGTCATCGCGAAGGAGGAATATCTGCCGCTCTTTGTTAAGCGCGGCTACCGCGCCCTCTCGGCGGAGGGCAAACTTTCCAAGACGCGCATCAACGTGATGAGCGTCTACGAGAGCAAGGGCCTCGAATTCTCCGTCGTCGCCGTGTACGACAAGGGCATGACGGAGAACGAGAAATACATCGCCTACACGCGGGCGCTCAGCGAGCTCGCGATCATCGAGGACTGAGGAGGCAACGTGAAAGATATCTTTTTGCTTGACATGGACGATACGCTGCTCGATTTCCGCCGTGCGGAGAGGACCAACCTCGTAAAGACGCTCTCGGGCTACGGCCTCCGCGCCGACGACGGCGTCGTCGCACGGTTCCACGAGATCAACGACGGGCTCTGGAAGATGCTCGAGAGGGGGGAGCTCACGCGCGAAAGGCTCCTTGTTCTGCGCTTTGAAATGCTCTTTGTGGAGCTCTCGGCGGAGGCCAATGCGGAGGCGGTCGCAAACACCTATTTCCACAATTTTCAACACATATGCTGCCCGTTTCCCGGGGCGCTCTTCTTCCTCGAGCGGCTGCACGCAAAGGGGAGGGCGTACATCGTCACCAACGGTTCCGCCGACATTCAGACAAAGCACATCGACGACGCCGGCTTCCGCCCCTACCTCTCGGATGTGTTCATTTCGGAGACGGTCGGCTGGCATAAGCCGTCGGCGGAGTATGCGGCGTACGTCGCCGCGCACATTCCCGATTTCGACCGCGGCCGCGCCGTCTTTATCGGCGACAGTCTGACCTCCGACCGCATGTGCGCACGGCGGATGGGGGTGGATTTTCTGCTCTTTGCGCCGACGGGGGCTCCGCCCGGATACGAGGGGGCGGCGGCGTCCGACTTCCGAGAGGCGCTCCGCATCCTCGACGAAATGTAGAAAAACGGGAAGGGGCGGCTTTGCCGCCTCTTTTCTTTCCGAAACCCGACCAAACCGCAAAATATGGGAAAAATGCTTGCCTTTTACCGCAACCCATGGTATAATACATGCGGAATTATCGTTATTTTACGAGGGAAACATGCAAGAGAAACATTACGACGCGAGCGACATCACCATTCTCGAAGGGCTCGACGCCGTCCGTCTGCGTCCCGGCATGTATATCGGGTCGACGGGTCCCAAGGGGCTGCACCACATCCTCTGGGAGATCGTCGATAACGCGATCGACGAGGCGGCGAACGGCTATGCGGACAAGATCGAGGTCCGCATCTATAAGGACGGCAGCGTCTCCGTGGAGGACAACGGGCGGGGCGTGCCGACGGATATCCACCCCAAGACGAAAGTTTCGGGCGTGCAAGTCGTCTTTACCCAGCTGCATGCGGGCGGCAAATTCGACGAGCACAACTATTCCTTCTCGGGCGGCCTGCACGGCGTGGGCGCCTCGGTCACGAACGCCCTCTCCAAGTGGCTGAAAGTGCGCGTCTACCGCGGCGGAACGACATGGGAAATGGAATTCCGCTCCTACTACGACAAGGCAAAGAAGAAGTACGAATCGGGCATCCCGACGGGCCCCCTTGTCGATACCAAGCAAAAGACCAAGCGCCACGGGACCTTCGTCCACTTCATGCCCGACGACGCCGTCTTTCCATCGACCGACTTCCAGCTCGACACCATCTCCCACCGTCTCAACGAGCTTGCCTTCCTCAACAAGGGTCTCTCCATCACCCTCGTCGACGAACGCATCACCAAGAACGAATTCCTCGCACAGGGGGAGGGGGAATCGGAGGAGAACGTCCAGCTCGACCTCCTCGGCGCGACGGAGCCCTACAGCGTGACCTACCGCTACGACGGCGGGATCTCCGACTTCGTGCTCTACCTCAACGAGGGCAAGAGCAAGCTCTATTCCACCCCGCTCTACTACAAGGCGGAAAAGGACGGCATCCTCGTCGAATTCGCCATCCAGCACACGGGGGAGTTCACCGAAAGTCTCTTCTCCTTCGTCAACAACATCCCGACGCCCGAGGGTGGCTTCCACGAAATGGGCTTCCGCGGCGGCATCACCCGCATGCTCAACGACTATGCGCGGGAGAATAAACTCATAAAGGACAAGGACCCCAACTTCCTCGGCGACGACTTCCGTGAGGGGCTTACCGCGGTGCTCTCCATCAAGATGAAGAACGTCCAGTTCGAGGGGCAGACCAAGACCAAGCTCGGCAATCCCGAGGCGCGGTCTCCCGTCGAGAGCTGCGTCGTCGAAGGGCTTCGCTCTCTCGCGGCCCTTCCCCGCCAGAAGCGCGCCTTCGAGGAGATGATAAAAAAAGCACAGGGTGCGGCGCGGGTCCGCGTCGCCGCAAGACAGGCCAAGGACACCGCCCGCGCAAAGAACAGCATCGACTCTTTGATGCTTGTGGGAAAGCTCGCCGCCTGCTCGGGGCGCAAACCCGAACAGAACGAGCTCTTCATCGTCGAGGGCGATTCGGCGGGCGGGACGGCGAAACAGGCGCGGGTGAGGCAGTATCAATCCATTCTGCCTCTTCGCGGAAAGCCGCTCAACGTCGAGAAGAAGCGGCTCGATCAGGTGCTCGCCAACGAGGAGATCCGCACGATCATCTCGGCGCTCGGGGCGGGGATCGGCAACGAGTTCAACCTCGACAAGATCAACTACCACAAGGTCATCATCCTCTCCGATGCCGATCAGGACGGCTTCCACATCCGCTGCATCCTTCTCACCTTCTTCTTCCGCTACATGCGGCCGCTCGTCTCGGCGGGGCACGTCTATATCGGCATGCCGCCCCTCTACAAGGTCTACCGCCAGAACGGGAGCGTCGAGGAATACGCCTACGACGACGCCGAACTTCAGGAGAAAATCGAAAAAGTGGGGAGAGGGTACCTCATTCAGCGCTACAAAGGGCTCGGAGAGATGAGCGCCGAACAGCTCTGGAAGACGACGATGGACCCCGTCCGCCGCAATCTGACGCAGGTGACCGTCGAGGACGCCGTCGCCGCGGAGAACATGATCGCGACCCTCATGGGCGACCGCGTCGAAGGGCGCAAGGAGTTTTTGAACCGCAACGCCAACTTCAACAAGACAGACGCCTTTATGGACAGAGTAAAGCTCGGGAAGGAGGACGGCGATGAAAAAGCGTGAAGAAGCGCCCGTACCGCAGGGCAATCTGTTTGTAACGCCGCTTGAGGAGGTCCTGCCCGCCTCCATGCTCCCGTATGCGGAGTTCGTCATCATGGACCGCGCCCTCCCCCGCGTGGAGGACGGTTTGAAGCCCGTCCAGCGGCGTATTCTCTACACCATGTTCGAGATGGGGCTCCTCCCCGATAAGCCGCACAAGAAGTCGGCGCGTATCGTCGGCGACTGCATGGGCAAATACCATCCGCACGGCGACAGTTCGGTCTACGACGCGATGGTGCGCATGGCGCAGGACTTCAACATGGGGCGGACGCTCGTCAACGGGCACGGCAACTTCGGCTCGGTCGACGGCGACCCCGCCGCCGCGATGCGCTACACCGAGGCGCGGCTCGAACCGCTTGCACTCGAGCTCCTTCGCGACCTCGACAAGAACACCGTTCCCTTCTCGCTCAACTTCGACGATTCCCTCAAAGAGCCCGATATGCTCCCCGGGCGCTTCCCCAACCTCCTCGTGAACGGGGCGTCGGGCATCGCCGTAGGGCTTGCGACGAACATCCCGCCGCACAACCTCGGGGAGGTCATCGACGGCGTCGTCGCCTACATCAAGAAACCCACGATCAAGCTCAACGAGATGCTCGGCTACATTCCCGCACCCGACTTCCCGACGGGCGGGTACATCATCCCCAACGAACTCAATCAGGCCTACAAGACGGGCAAGGGGCGCATCGGCATCCGCGCCAAGATCCGCGTCGAAGAGGGGGAGGGGGAGCGCAAGAACATCGTCATCACCGAACTTCCCTATCAGGTGAATAAGGCGGTGCTTCTAAGGAAGATCGCCGAGCTCCGCGAGGAGAAGAAGGAGGAGCTTGCCTGCATCACGCGGGTGAGCGACGAGAGCGACCGCGTCGGCATGCGCGCCGTCATCGAAGTGCGCGGCGATACGGATATCCCCAAACTTCTCCGCATCCTCTATAAGAACACCGACCTCGAGATCAGCTTCGGGATGAACATGGTCGCCATCGCGGGCGGAAAGCCTATGCTGATGGGGCTCATGGACATCATCCGCTACTACGCCAACTATCAGCGCGAAGTGGTGCTCCGCCGCACCAAATTCGACCTTGCACAGGCCAAGGAGCGCTGTCACATCCTCGAAGGCCTCATTATCGCCGTGCGCAACATCGACGAGGTCATCAAGATCATCAAGGGGGCCGATTCGACGGCGGACGCGCGCGACAAGCTCCGCAAGCGCTTCGACCTCTCCGAAAAACAGGCGCAGGCCATCCTCGACCTCCGCCTCGCCCGCCTCACCAAGCTCGAAGTATTCAAGCTCGAAGAGGAGCTCAAGGCGCTCAAGGCGCTCATCGAGAAGCTCACGGCGATCGTCAACAGCAAACAGCTCCAGTTCGACGTCGTAAGGGAAGAGCTCCTCCAGATCAAGAAGCAGTACGCCGAGCCCCGCCGCTCCGTCCTCACGGAGGACGACGCCGAGCCCGTCCTCGAGCGCGCCGACATCCGCGCCCCCGGGGTGAAGAGCTTCTTCATGGTCACCGCCGACGGGAAGATGAAGTGTGTCGCCGAACGCAACTTCGGGCAGTCGAACAAGGTCATCGGTCCGACTTCCAAGAAGAATGCCGTCGCCGTCCTTCTCGAGCCCGTTCTTTCGGACGAGTTCGTCCTTCTCTTCTCCGACCGCGGCAACGCCTACCGCCTCAACGCGGGGGACGTCGTAAGGAAATTCTCCGAAAACGGCTACACCCTTTCCGACCTCTTCGAGGACGCCGCGCAGGGCGAAGTCCCCGTGGCGGTGTTCCGCTGCGAACCGCGCGAAGGGAACCTCATGATGTTCACAAGGAAGGGGATGATCAAGAAGACGGCATGGCAGGAGTACGACGTTGCCAAGAACGCCTTTCAGGCGATCCGCCTCAACGAGGGCGACAGGCTCCTCGGCGTCGAGAACGAGACGAACGACGAGGGCGGGACCATCTTCTTCGTCACCCGTGAGGGCATGTGCCTCAACGCCCGAAAGGACGATATCCCCCAGCAGGGCAGGATCGCCGGCGGCGTGAAGGGGATGAACCTCCGCGAGACGGACGACGTCCTCTTCGCTTCCCAGATCGACGGCGAGGGCGAGATCGTCGTCGCGATCACGGGCGGAAGATTCAAACGGGTCATCGCGGCGCGCATCGATTCCCTTCCGCGCTACAGGAAGGGGGTGCAGATCGCCACTTTGAAGGAGGACTCCGTCCTCTTCGCCGACTACGTCACCGTGCCGTATATGCTTGCCGTCGTCACCGAGGAGGGGACGATGACGGAGATCGCGACGGAGGACGTCCCCATCGACGCCTCGAATACGCGCGGCAGACCGCTCAAGGGCGTCAAGTGGAAGGCGAAGGAAGTCTACGCGATGAAGTACCGCCCCTACGAAGAATAAGCCGATGACCTATGTTCTTTCGGACATCCACGGCGAGTACGACCTCTTCTGCCGCCTCATGGAGGGCGTGGGCTTTTCGGACAGCGATACGCTCATCTCCTGCGGGGACATGATCGAAAAGGGGAAGGACTCCATCCGTCTTTCCAAGCTCCTCTTTTCGATGAAGAATGCGGTCCTCCTCGCGGGGAACCACGAGTACGCCTTTCTCAAGTACTATTGGGGGCTCATGCAGACGACGCAGGATTACGACCTCGTCTTAACGAAGCTTCGGGCGTATTTCCCCGACGACGGGGATCTCCTCGAATGGGAGGACGTCGACCGCTTCGAGGCGCTTTTGTACTACTTCGAGACGGAGGACTTCCTCTGCGTGCACGCGGGGGCGCCGCTCGATGGGGAAGGGCGCATCCTCCCCGTCGAAAATGCGTCGTGCGAACAGCTCGTCTACGATCGGAAATTCAAGGATCCGAGCGTCCTTCCCAAGGAGGGCAAATGCGTCTTTTTCGGACACACGCCTACCGTCAATCTCGGTTTTCCGCCCCGCATCCGCTGTTATAAAAGAGAGGGACGGCGCGGGGACCGCGTAGAGGATTATTACAAGGTCCACCTCGACACGGGAACATGGATAAGCGGCGTTTTGGGGTGCTTTCGCACCGCCGACGCCCGCTGCTTCCACGTGACAAAAAATCCCCGTTTCGGGGGATAAGAGGAAACATCAAGCGGCTGACCCCGAACTTCGGGGTCAGCCGCTTTTGCTTTCTCGGTGCGGCCCTTCGAAAGCACCCTCAAATTTATAAAAATGCGAGATGGGGTTGAAAAATCGGCGCAAATCGCCCTCACGTCAAGGATAGAATGGGACTATTCCTGTCGCCGATAGGAAGAGGGGCTGCGCTTCGCCCACTTCTTGAAGGCCGAGGAAAAATAGTTCTGACAGGAAAATCCGAGCGCAAGGGCGGTCTGCTTTACGCTGCTGCCCGCCTCGAGCAGTTCGGCGGCGCGTTTCATGCGGAGATTGTTGAAATAGGCGATCGCGCCGCATCCCATATAACGGTGCACCGTCTTTTCGACCGCCGAAACGCTGAGATTGCACTTCGCGGCAAGCCGATCGATGTTGAGCGGGCCGCCGAGCGCCTCCTCCATGGCGTTTACGATCCGCACATAGTTTTCGGCGCTTTGGCTGCTGTAATGGGGGATGAGGGCGGTTTCCGCCGCCAAGATGTCGAGAAGAAGGATCTCGAGCTGTTTTATTACAACGGCCGCCTCCGCCCCCTTATGCGGCCTGATCCCCGTCACGGAAATATCCGAGAGGGTAAATACCTCTCCGGCGCGCTTATATAAATTGCAGACCTCCGCGATCTGCTTCGAATTGAGGGTGAAAACATTCTTTTCGAGCGGGGGAAAGGCGTCTGCGCGGAAGGAGAAGATCACGATCTCCGCGGCCTCGTTGTCCGACCAGATCGCGTGAAATTCGTCGGGCGCATGCACGATGAGCTGCCCCGCCGAGAGCACATAGATGTTCTTATCGGCGGTGATGCCGACCCTCCCGCCGATGACGCATACGACTTCCGTAAAATCATGCGATTCGCCGCCGAAATGGAAGTCCGAAGGCAGGGCGCGTCGGAAAAATGTAAAGAGCGATTTGATCGAAAGAAGGGTATCGATCGGGCATTCTTCATATACGTTCGGCATAGTCCCTCCGCGTAATTACCGGATTTCACATAAAAACTGCGAAATTTCGTATATATCTTTTCTTTCTTATATGCTATGATTATACTAGACCCCAAGGGGAATGTCAAGTAAGGAGAGAGAAAATATGAATCCAACACTGGTCGTTATGGCGGCGGGGATGGGCAGTCGGTTCGGCGGCCTAAAACAGGCGGAGCCCATCACAAAAAGCGGCAGGGCGATCCTCGATTTTTCCGTCTACGACGCCAAAAAGGCGGGGTTTTCCAAGGTCGTATTTATTATAAGAAGGGATATGGAGTCCGACTTCAAGACCCTTGTCGGAGACAGGATCGCAAAGACGGTCGACGTCGAATATGTATATCAGGACGCGTCGGAGCTTCCCGCGGGGAGGTCGAAACCGTTCGGGACGGGCCATGCGATCCTCTGCTGCAAGAACGTTGTCAAGGGGCCGTTTGCGATCGTCAATGCAGACGACTACTACGGCGCCAACGCATTTTTCGAGATCGGGAAGCATTTGGAACACGCTCGGCGGGGCGAATATGCCATGACGGCGTACGACCTCGGCAATACGCTCTCAAGGAACGGCACGGTTTCGCGCGGGGTGTGCGAAACGAAAGGAGGGTACCTCGAAAGAGTGACGGAGGTCACGAAAATCGCGCCCGACGGAAGCTGTGAATGGCGAGGCGAACGCACCGTCCTCCCCGCGGAGACGCCCGTTTCCATGAACCTTTGGGGGCTGACGACGGACATCTTTGAAATTCTCGAAGAGGAATATGCGAAATTCTTAAAGACCGCCGACCTCACAAAGGACGAATTTTTCATCCCGAGCGTCATCTCCGCCGCGCTTGCCGCGGGGCGGGCGACGGTGCGGGTCTATCATAATCGGGACAAATGGTACGGAGTTACCTACAGAGAGGATCTCGAAGAGATCAAAGAGGCGATCGGAGGATACATCCATGACGGACTATACGAAGGAATATAAGGAGGTCGCGGAGCGGTTTGCCCTCCTCGGCGAAGTGCAAACGATCTGCCCTTACGGCGAGGGGCATATCAACGTCACCTATCTTGTGACGACGGACCGAAAACGGTACATCATGCAGAAGATGAACACGTCGGTATTCCCCGATTCCGAAAAGCTCATGAAGAACATCTGCGCCGTCACCGAATATCTCAAGGCGCGGGGGGCGGAGACGTTGAGCGTCGTCCCGACCAAGGAGGGGGATCCCTTCCTGAAGGGCGATGCGAACTGGCGCGTCTACGACTTCATCGAAGATACCGTCACCTATCAGACCGCACCGAATGAAGAGGTGTTCTCGAACTCGGGCAGGGCGTTCGGAGAATTCCAGAATGATCTTTCGGGGTTCGACGCCTCCGTCCTGTTCGATATCATTCCGAAGTTCCACGATACCCCCAAGCGCTTCCGCGACTTCAAGGCGGCCCTTGCGGCGGATGTGTGCGGCCGCGCAAAGGATTGCGAGAAAGAGATAAGTTTTCTCCTTGCGCATGAAGAAACATACGGCGCCGCCGTGGAGGGACTTGCGGACGGCACTCTCCCTCTCCGCGTGACGCACAACGACACCAAACTCAACAACATCCTGATGGATGCAAAGACGAATCGGGCGCGTGCGGTCATCGATCTCGATACCGTGATGCCGGGGAGCATGATCTTCGACTTCGGCGACTCCATCCGTTTCGGCGCCTCGACGGCGGCGGAGGACGAGAGAGACCTAAGCAAGGTGCACTTCTCCCTCAAACTCTTCCGCGCCTACGCCGAGGGGTACTGCTCCGCGGTGAAGGGGAGCATCACGCCGCGGGAGAAGGAGCTTCTTCCCTACGGGGCGTATCTGATGACGGCCGAATGCGGTATGCGCTTTTTGGCCGACTACCTCGCGGGGGACACCTACTTCGCGAACAAATACGAAGAGCACAACCTCGTGCGTGCGCGCACCCAGTTGAAACTTGCGGAAGAAATGAAAAATTCCTTCCAAGAGATGGCAAAGATCATTTCCGAGATCATCGATTAACAGGAGGACGGTATGCAAATTCTCGTAACGGGCGGGGCGGGCTTCATCGGTTCGCACACCGCGGTGGAACTTCT
>CANQQM010000031.1 GCA_947626005.1 uncultured Clostridia bacterium | reverse complement strand
CATCTTCTCCGCAAGGGAAAGGACCTCCCCCTTCTCGGCTTCTGTCATGGGGCGGATGCCTTCCGCCGTCAGGCAAGAGTCGCAAAGCGGGAGTAGTTCGTCGATCGCGCCCTTGGTGTAGACGCGGAGCCCCTCCTCTTTGACGACGACCGACATGCGCTTGCGGTCGGAATCGAAGGGCTGTTCGAATACGCGGGGAAATTCGCCGCAGAGCTTCTCCCGATCGACCCCGAACCCCTCCGCAAAGCGGATGAGCGCGCCCTCCGTCGGGTCGCCGAGGCATTCCTCGGGGTCATTCGGATCCTTCGCCGCATCGTTGCAGAGCGCGGCGGCGCGGATGAGAGCGGTACGGCGATCGTCGAGGGGAAGCCCCTCCTTCATCTCCGCCGTCCCGCCCGCCGAAATTTCGTCCATCGTCGCAAAACGGGTGACCGTCATGCGGTTTAATGTGAGCGTGCCCGTCTTGTCGCAGCAGATGACCGTCGCGCTTCCGAGCGTTTCGACGGCGGGGAGACTGCGCACGAGCGCCTGCTGTTTGGCCATTCTCTGCACGCCGAGCGCCATGACGACGGTCGCCGTCGCGGGGAGCCCTTCGGGTATGACGGAGATCGCAAGGGCGATCGAGGTCAAAATGAGCTGTTTCCAACCGTGAACGTCGTACAAAAGTCCGATCCCGAGCATGACGAGCGCGATGACGATCCCGACGACGGAGAGCACCTTCCCGACGCCGCCGAGTTTCTTCTTCATCGGCGTCTCGAGTTCGTCCGTCTCGTCAAGCATCCCCGCGATGCTCCCCACTTCCGTATTCATCCCCGTTGCGACGACGACGCCCTTCCCCGTCCCGTTGATGCAGACGGAGGAGGAAAAGGCCATGTTGACGCGGTCGCCGAGGGGCGCTTCCGCATTCAGGACGGTGGGCGCGTCCTTTTCGACGGGAACGCTCTCCCCCGTGAGCGCCGATTCCTGTATGCTCAGATTAGATTCCTCGAGGAGGCGGAGGTCGGCGGGAACGACGCATCCGTCCGCCAAGATCACAACATCGCCGGGGACAAGCTCCGCCGCGGGGAGAATCGTCTCCTTCCCCTCCCGCACGACGCGGGCGGTGGGAGCGCTGAGTTCGGTGAGGGCGGCAAGCGCGTCGTCCGCCTTCTTCTCCTGCACGATGCCGATCGTCGCATTGATGACGATGATGACGAAGATGACAACGGCCTCCGCATAGTCCTCGAAGATGAGGGAGACGACCGCCGCGACGAGAAGGATGATCACCATGACGTCGGCGATCTGCTCCCAAAGCATTCTCCAAATGCTCTTGCGCTTCCGCTCTTTGAGGACGTTCCTCCCGTATTTTTCCCGCCGCGTTTCGGCCTCCGCCGCGGAGAGCCCCGAAGGGGAGGTCTCAAGTTCCCGCAGCGTCTCTTCCACGGTGCGCGTGTGCCATTGGGCGGTGTTACGATTTTCGTCCATGCTTTCTCCGTTTCCAAGAAATTTCCGTCTGTTTTTCTATTATACCACGAATGTTGAAAGAAGAAAACCGTCCGCGGGAAAAAATTCCCGCAGACGGCGATTATTTTTTCGGATGACCGACCGTTAATTTTCGGCGGGAGCGATGAGACCCGCTGCCCGAAGATTGGCGATGAGCGTATTGAGCGTCGTCGCAACGGCGGGGAGCGTCGCGGTGTTCGGATCTTCGATCTCCTCGACCGACGCCGCAACGGGGACGGTCGCCGCCGTCCCGGGCTCGCCGCGCGGAATGGTGAAGGTGAGAACAACGTTCTCCGCCGTGCCCGTCTGCTCGACCGAAGCGTCCGTCCCGGGCTCCCCCGTCACCGTTCCGCCGACCGTGATCGTCGGCGTCGCACCCGTTTCTCCTTGAGGGCCCGTGGGACCGACTTCCCCTTGGGGGCCCGTGGGACCGACTTCTCCTTGAGGGCCCGTCGCACCGACTTCGCCTTGGGGACCCGTAGCACCGACTTCGCCTTGGGGACCCGTAGCACCGACTTCCCCTTGAGGGCCCGTCGCACCGACTTCCCCTTGAGGGCCCGTCGCACCGACTTCCCCTTGAGGGCCCGTCGCACCGACTTCCCCTTGAGGGCCTGTCGCACCGACTTCTCCTTGAGGACCTGTCGCACCGACTTCTCCTTGAGGACCCGTGGGGCCCGTGTCGCCGCGGGGAATGGTGAAGGTCAGAACGGCATTTTCGCCGCCCGTCTGCGTGACGGACGCCGCCGTCCCGGGTTCCCCCGTCACCGTTGCACCGACCGTGACCGTCGCGGGACCCGTCGCCCCGGTTGCACCCGTCGGACCTTGAGGGCCCTGCGGGCCGGTTGCCCCCGTCGCGCCGCGGAGACCGTTCCCGTATCCATAGCCGTTCCCGCAGCCGCAGCCGGTTCCTAAGCCGTAGTTCATGCAGCCGTTGCAAGTGCAGGGACAGTTCCCGCAAAATTGACACCGTCTGTAATATATCATTGGTTTTCCTCCTTGATTGCCCCTTGCGGGGCGGGCAAAAACGCCCTATCCCATCATATCCCGAAAACCGAAAAGAGGTGACGGCGCCGTCGACAAAATCTCCCGCCGACGCATATTCTGTGGCGGGAGGAAGGTATGACGGTTTCGCTTTGTATGATCGTAAAGGACGAGGAGGAAGTGCTCCCGCGGTGCCTCGGCGGCGCGGCGGAGATGGTAGACGAGATCGTGATCGTCGACACGGGTTCGACCGATCAAACGCTCCGGATCGCCCGCCGATATACCCGAAATATCTACACCGTCCCATGGGAAAACGATTTTTCCAAGGCGCGGAACTTCGCCTTCGGGAAGGCGACGGGAGAGTATCTTCTGTGGCTGGACGCCGACGATGTGATCACCGAAGAGAACGCCGCCCTGTTTTCGGCGCTCAAGGCCCGCCTTCGTGCCGAACAGCCCGACGTCGTGTTCTGCCCTTACGAGACGGGAGAAATTCTCTATGTGCGGGAACGGGTGCTCAAAAACTGCCCGAATGCCCTCTGGCGGGGACGCGTCCACGAGTGCATCGTCCCCTTCGGAAAGGTCATAAACGACCCCTTCACCGTGATCCATAAGAGAAGCGACAAGCCGCGCACGGGGAGAAATCTCGAGATCTATCGGAATTGGAGCCGCGAAGAGACGCTCTCGGGGAGGGACGCCTATTACTACGGACGGGAGCTCTTCGAGGAAGGGTTCTACCCCGAGGCCGAACTGTGGCTCAAAAGGTGCCTTGCGGGCGATGCGTGGGCGGTCAACAAGATCGAGGCGTGCCGAACGCTCGCCGCCCTCTGTATGCGGCAAGGACGAAGAGAGGACGCCCTGCGCGTCCTCTTTGAAAGTTTTCTGTTCGGGGAGCCGCGGGCGTCCGTTCTATGCGAGATCGGCGCCCTTCTCAAGGCGGAACAGCGTACCCGTGAAGCGATCTATTGGTACGAAGGCGCCCTTTCGTGCCGCGACCACAGCGCGGAAGGAGACTTCGAACTGCCCGCCTGCCGCGGGATCACGCCGGCCCTGGAGCTCGTCGTCCTCTATTACGCGCTCGGGGATCGGGAAAGGGCATTCGCCTATCATCGGCGCGCCGAGGCGCTTGCCCCCGAACATCCCTCCGTGATCCACAACCGCGCCTTCTTCAAAACGCACTGAATCCCTACCCCATTTGCGGTTTTTGCGTCATTTTTCCCTTCGAATCCGACGAAAAAGCGGCATTTGAGGGATGCCGCTTGGGATTTGTTTTTCTCCGAAGTTATTCCCACTCGATGGTTGCGGGGGGTTTGCTCGTGATGTCGTAGACGACGCGGTTCGCATGTTTCACTTCGTTGGTGATGCGGCTCGAAACGCGCTCGAGGACTTCGTACGGGATGCGTGCCCAGTCCGCCGTCATGGCGTCTACGCTCGTCACGGCGCGGAGGGCGATCACGTTCTCGTAGGTGCGGAAATCCCCCTGCACGCCCACCGTCTTGCTGTCGGTGATGACGGCGAAGTATTGCCAGATCTCCCTCTCGAGCCCCGCTTTTGCGATCTCTTCGCGGAAGATCGCGTCGGCGTCGCGCAAGGTTTGAAGTTTCTCCATCGTGACCTCCCCCATGATGCGGATGGCGAGGGCGGGTCCCGGGCAGGGCTGGCGCCAGACGACGAAGTCGGGAAGGCCGAGTTCGGTGCCGACTTTCCGCACCTCGTCCTTGAAGAGGTCGCGGAGCGGTTCGAGGATCTCCTTGAAGTCGACGACGGAGGGAAGCCCGCCGACGTTGTGATGGGACTTTATGACGGCGCTCTTCCCCTTTCCGCTCTCGATGACGTCGGGGTAGATCGTTCCCTGTACGAGGAAATCGACGGCGCCGATCCTTTTCGCCTCCTCCTCGAACACCTTGATGAACTCCGCGCCGATGATCTTGCGCTTGCGTTCGGGGTCTAAGACGCCTTCGAGCGCCGCATAAAAGCGCTCTTTTGCGTCGGCGCAGATGAGGTTCATGCCGAGTTTGTCCCGAAAGACGGACATGACCTCCTCTGGTTCGTTCTTTCTGTGGAGGCCGTGGTCGACGAACACGCAGGTAAGCCTCTCCCCCACGGCGCGGTGCACGAGGGTCGCGGCGACGGCGGAATCCACCCCGCCCGACATGGCGCAGAGCACTCTGCCCTCCCCCACCCGTTCACGGATGCGGGCGACCTGTTCTTCGACGAAGCCGTGCATCGTCCAGTCCCCCTTCGCGCCGCAGACGGCGTAGAGGAAGTTTTTAAGGATCTGATTGCCGTACGCCGTGTGCACGACTTCGGGATGGAACTGGACGCCGTAAATTTTGCGTTCGGCGTCCCCGTAGGCGGTGACAGGGCAGCTCTCCGTCGCCGCAAGGACGCGGCATCCCGCGGGGAGGCGGGTCACGCGGTCGGTATGGCTCATCCAGCAGATGCTGCGCGGCGGGACCTCCGAAAAGAGCGGGCTCCCCTCCGAGATCTGCATTTCCCGCTTGCCGTATTCGCTCGTCTCGGCGCGGACGACGCTCCCCCCGAGGATGTGTGCGATGAGCTGGGCGCCGTAGCAGATGCCGAGGACGGGGATCCCGAGCCCGAAGATACGTTCATCGACGGAGGGCGCGCCTTCGTCGTACACGCTGTTTGGCCCGCCCGTGAAGATGATCCCGACGGGGGCGTAGCGTTCGACCTCCTCCGCCGTCATGTCGCACGGTTTGAGGTCGGAATACACGCCGAGGTCGCGCACGCGGCGCGCGATGAGTTGATTGTACTGCCCGCCGAAGTCGAGCACAAGAATTTTTTCATGTCCCATATTTTCTCTTTTTTATCCGAAAAACGCCCGTTTGTGCGGGCGTTTTTTCTCAGCTTCTCACCGTGTAGTTGGGTGCTTCTTTGGAGATGGAGATGTCGTGCGGGTGGCTTTCGAGAAGTCCCGCATTGGTGATGCGGACAAATTCGGAATTCTTTCTCAGCTCCTCGATATTCGCCTTTCCGCAATAGCCCATGCCCGAACGGATCCCGCCCGTGAGCTGATAGACGATCTCGGAGACGCTTCCGCGGTAAGGGACCCGACCTTCGACGCCCTCCGGGACGAATTTCTTGGTGTTTTCCTGAAAATAACGGTCGTTGGAGCCCGCCGCCATCGCCGCAAGAGAACCCATGCCGCGGTAGACTTTGAAGCTGCGGCCCTGATAGAGTTCGATCTCGCCCGGGCTCTCCGCCGTCCCCGCGAGAAGGGAGCCGATCATGACGGCGCTGCCGCCGGCCGCAAGGGCCTTTACGATGTCGCCCGAGTACTTGATCCCGCCGTCCGCGATGATGCGCTTTCCGAGCTTGTCCGCCTCCTCCGCGCAGTCCATGACCGCCGTGAGCTGCGGAACGCCGATGCCCGCGACGATGCGGGTCGTGCAGATGGAGCCGGGGCCGATGCCCACTTTGACGACGTCCGCCCCCGCTTCGATGAGGGCCCGCGTCGCCGCCGCCGTCGCGACGTTCCCCGCGATGAGCGGGATGTTCGGGTATTTCGCTTTGATCTCCGCGACCTTCTTCACGACGAGGTGGGAATGCCCGTGCGCGGTGTCGATCGCGATCATATCCACCTTCGCCTCGATGAGCGCCGCGACGCGTTCCATCGTGTTGGCGGCGGTGCCGACCGCTGCGCCGACGAGGAGCCGTCCGTTCCGATCGCGTGCGGAATTGGGATATTGAATGGATTTTTCGATATCTTTTATCGTGATGAGGCCCTTGAGGTACCCCTTTTCATCGACGAGAGGAAGTTTTTCGATGCGGTGCTTGCCGAGGATCTTCTGCGCCTCCGCAAGCGTCGTGCCGACGGGTGCCGTGACGAGGTTTTCCTTCGTCATGACGTTCCCGATGGGCTGGTCGAAGTCGGTCTCGAAGCGGAGGTCGCGGTTGGTGAGGATGCCGACGAGCTTGCCCTCCCGCGTGATCGGAACGCCGCTTATCTTGTAGCGCTCCATGAGGGCGACCGCATCGCGGACGAGGTTATCGGGCCCGAGGAAGAAGGGATCGGTGATGACGCCGTGCTCGCTGCGCTTGACCTTATCCACCTCTTTCGCCTGATCCTCGACGGACATGTTCTTGTGCAGGATCCCCATGCCGCCCTCGCGCGCCATCGCGATCGCAAGGCGGGATTCGGTGACCGTATCCATCGCCGCCGAGAGGATGGGAATGTTGAGCTTGATCCCTTCGGCAAGTTCCGTCCGAAGATCGACTTCGGAGGGAAGGACGTGCGATTCCTGCGGAATGAGGAGAACGTCGTCGAACGTCAGCCCTTCCTTGATTATTTTACTCATGGGTGGCTTCCTCCAGAATTTTGATCATGTTTTGATAGTCGGCGCTCTCCGTTTGAAGGGCCGCGCCGCGAAGGGCGGAGAGGATGCGCTCGCAGAAGGCCTTGTCCTCCCTCTTCACCGCCTCCACCGAAAGGGCGACAACGGGATTGCCCGAAGGGAAGCTCTCGGCCGTCTCGGAAAGGGCGAATGCGATCGCCTCGTCCTCCCCCTCGTCCGACTCGGCAAGACGGTACTTGACGCACGCCTCGAGCCCGCAGATGTAGGCACGGTAGGAATAGACGGGGAAGCCCGCGATGTTGTCGGCGATGCCCGCCTGCGCCTCGCAGTAGGAGGAGAACCCGTCGAGGCCGTAGAAGATCGTGAAACGGTCGTTTGCGGTGCGGTCGCTGTGCTGTTCCGCGGAAATGACAAACGAGCGCGCGAGGCAGTCGATGTCCCCGGAGCGCTCGTATTCCTGAAATGCATAATCGCCGCTTATCCCCTGCATGCCGAGAGAGGCAGTGAGTTTCATCATCGTGATCGGCGCGCAGAGAGAGGCGATCCCGAAGATCGAGACCGCAAGAATGAGCGCGACGCCGAGGGTGATGAATGCGGTTTTCAAAACGATTTTTTTCATTGGCGAAGTTTTTCCGACCATGTTTTTTCGGATAATTTTATCTATTTTACCATACGCGCGTAAAAAAAGCAACCGAATCGCGGCATTTTGTCATGAGGAAATGTATTTTTTCATAAAGATAGAGCATGAAAAGAAGATTTTTTGCCGTTTTGCTCGTGTCCCTCCTCCTTCCCGCGCTTGCGGCGTGCGGGAAACACTACGACTACACCAAGCACCTTTCGGAGGTGAAGAGCGACCTCTTCCTCGCCGAGACGGAGGAATTTTCGGTGACCGTGTGCTGTATTTCCCGCGAATACCCCTATGCGTCGGACGGGATCGCCTGCCCGCGCTCGGAGCTTATAGAGATCTCGCTCGTCTCCCGCCGCGGGGACGGGGACTACTCCGTTTATCTTGTAGACGGCGACCGCACCCTCGGGGGCGACGCCGCCTTCCGCAACGTCCGCGGCGACTACTACTATTCGCAGGGCGTTGAAGAATTTCCGGAGGGAAATGTGACCGTTCGTGTGGAATGGGGTACGGAAACGCGTGAATTCGTCGCGGCCTCCGTCAAAACGGAGCATACCCTTTCCCCCGAGGAAGCACTAAATATCGCCGTCGAACATGAGAAGGATGTCATCGGGCGGATGACGCAGGAAAAGCGCTTTATGGGCGAGTTCCGCGTTCGGCTTTTGCGCCGCGACGACACCTACTATTACGTCGGGATCTTCGACGGCGCGGGGAAGATCGTCGCCCTCCTCCTCGACAGTGAGACGGGGGAAGTGCTTGCACGGCGGGAAAGCGCGTAACCCCCCTCCGAATCCTTGACATTTTTGCGCCTCCCTGTTATAATACCATATGACAAAAGACAAGGAGGTGTCCCATGAGAGCCAAAACCCTCAAACGGTGTAAACGGGCTGTGGCGGTTTTTCTTGCGTTTTTCGTCTTTCTCGCCGCCGTCCTCATCTTTCTTCTCATCGCCTCCGCCGCTGTCGACCGCGACGCGCGGGTTCTCCCCTCCTATGAGCGCATCGACCTCAAGGAGATCCTCGATAAGGACAAGTCGGAATGGACGGACGAGGAATTCGAAACGGTCTCCCTTCAGACGGGGGTCCTCTCCAAAGAGACCCTCCTCGAGATCGAGAATTCCAAGCTTTTCGAATACCAGTCCGCACTTTTTTTCGAGGGAGAAGTCCGTCACGAAGTGATCGCTCCCACGACGGCGCACGACTACTTATACGACGTCGAGGAGGACCATACCTTCTCCGCGCCCCTTGTTCCCCTCGAGGACGGCGACGTCATCGTGACCTCCACCTGCCATACCTACGGTTGGCGGAACGGGCACGCCGCGCTTGTCGTAAACGGCGGGCGCATCCTCCAGTCGGTGACCCTCGGGGTAGACAGCGAGATCACCTCGGCGAACGGCACCAACGGGACCCCTTTCTTCCGCACCGCCTCCAACTTCATCGTTTTGCGCCTCAAAGACGCGGACAAGGAGACGAGGAAGGAGATCGCCGACTCTGCCGCAAAGCACCTGTGCGGCGTCCCCTATTCGCTCGCCGTCGGCATCTTTTTCCCCAAGGATCAGGGGCTCGAGCCCAAGGCGACCAACTGCTGCCATCTCGTGTGGCAGGCGTACAAAAATTTCGGGTACGACCTCGACTTCGACGGCGGCCCCGTCTGCACGACGCGGGATATCGCGAACGCGCCCGACCTCGAGATCGTCCAGATCTACGGGTTCGACCCCTTGAAAGGTTGGTAAAAACCCCGATACGGTATGCAAAAACCGCCCCCGATGGGCGGTTTTTTCGTGCAATTTTATTTCATGTATTCGGTGAGAATTTGATTCTGCACATAGAGAAATTCGTCCTTGATGCGCGTCGTGTCTCCCTCCTCCTCGAGGTAACCTTTCGTCTTTTCGTACGCCTCGCGGAAGTCCTCCCGCCAGTCGCTCCCGAAGTTCTTGCGGTACTCCTTCTCGGAGATCCCGAATACCGTTCTCAGGGCAAGCATGAGGAATTCGAACTTGGCGTCCTCCCCAGAGACCTCTTCGCTCTCGATGACGGGAAGATGCCCCGAGAGGATGCATTTCATGTACTCGTCGAGGTTGAAGGTGTTGGTGAACCGCCGCCCGCAGAAGAAGGAACTTGCGGAGACGCCGAGGCCGATGTACTCCCCCCGCTTCCAGTAATTGAGGTTGTGGCGGCTCCCGAAGCCCGGCTTCGTGAAATTGCTGACCTCGTAGCGGAGGAAGCCGAGCTCTTTGAGGATCCCCCTTCCGAAGTCGTAGAGACGGGCGACCTCGTCGCCGTCGGGCAATTCGCCGTTCAGGTAATCGGTGTAGATGGGCGTTCCGTCCTCGGGGGTGAGGGCGTACATCGAAATGTGGCTTGCGCCGCACTCCGCGGCAAGGCGGATGCTCTCTTCGACGTCCTTCTCCGTCTGCCCGACGAGCCCGAGCATGACGTCCGCGGAGAAGTTCTCCCCTTTGAGAAGGCGGGCGCACTCGACAAAGTCCGCCCTCGTGTGGATGCGGCCGAGGCGGGAAAGCTGGGCGTCGTTTGCCGTCTGAAGGCCGACCGAATAGCGGTTGATCCCCGCACGGCGGTAGAGGGCAAGTTTTTCGGCATCGACCGTCCCGGGGTTCATTTCGATCGTGACCTCGGGGTCCCGCGAAAGGCGGAAGCGGGCCGTAATTTGCTTCATGAGCCCGTAGATGTACTTCGGATCGATGACAGACGGCGTGCCGCCGCCGATGTAGACGGTGTCGAAGGTCTCCTTTTTGAGCTCTTCGCCCCGCATCTCCGCCTCCTTATAGAGGCAGGCCATGTACGCTTCGGCGAAGTTGAGGCGATTGGGAAAGGAGACAAAGTCGCAATAGGTGCACTTGCTCTTGCAAAACGGTATGTGAATGTAGATCCCGGGCATAACTTATTCCCCTTCCCAACAATATTCCGAAAGATCGACGTAGCCGCCCTTCACTTCCACCCCTTCCGCCTGAAGGAGCGCCGCCTGCACCTCCATTCCTCCGAAGGCGAAGGCGGGCGCAAGCCGCCCTTCCCGATTGACGACCCTGTGACAGGGTACGACAACGGGCGTCGGGTTGCGGTGCAGGGCGTTCCCGACCTGCCTTGCGGCGCGCGGACGGCCGATCGCGCGGGCGATCATCCCGTAGGTGACGACCTTCCCCCGCGGCACCCGCTTTAAGTATTCGTAGACGCTTTCGTCGAAATTCATCTCTTCTTCAAGCTCAGTCCTTGTTCGTTTTGAGGATCTGCATAAAGACTTCGCTGGGAACTTCGACCGTTCCCACCTTGCGCATGCGCTTTTTGCCCTCTTTCTGCTTCTCGAGGAGCTTCTTCTTGCGGGTGATGTCGCCGCCGTAGCACTTGGCAAGGACGTCCTTCCGCACCGCCTTCACCGTCTCACGGGCGATGATCTTTCCGCCGATCGCCGCCTGAACGGGTACTTCGAAGAGCTGACGGGGAATGGCGTCGCGGAGGTTCTCGCAGAGCATTCTGCCCCGCGGATAGGCGCGGTCCTCGTGGACGATGGTCGAGAGCGCGTCGCACACTTCGCCGTTTAAGAGGATGTCGAGCTTGACGAGGCGGCTCTTTTCGTAGCCCGCGAGCTCGTAATCGAAGCTCGCATACCCCTTTGTCCGCGATTTGAGTTCGTCGAAGAAGTCGTAGACGATCTCGTTGAGGGGCAGACGGTATTCGAGTTTGACGCGGGAGGCGTCGAGGTAGCTCATATCCTTGAAGGTCCCCCGCTTGTCCTTGCAGAGGTCCATGATGGGGCCGAGGTAGTCGGGCGGGGAATAAATCTCCGCCTTGACGACGGGCTCCTCCATCCAATCGATCTCCGAGACGGGAGGAAGGTGGGAAGGATTGTCGACGTAGAGTTCCTCCCCGTTCGTCTTTCGGACGAGGTAAGAAACGGACGGCGCCGTCGTGATGATGTCGAGGTTGAATTCCCGCTCGATGCGCTCCTGCACGATCTCCATGTGCAGAAGTCCCAAAAAGCCGCAGCGGAAACCGAAGCCGAGCGCGACGGAGTTATCGGGCTCGAAGGTGAGCGAAGCGTCGTTGAGTTTGAGTTTGAGAATGGCCTCTTTGAGGTCGAGGAATTTGCTGCCGTCGAGCGGGTAGATCCCGCAGAATACGACGGGGCGGACGAGTTTATAGCCGGGCAGCGGATCGGAAGCGGGGCGGAGGGCGTTTGTGACCGTGTCGCCGACCGCGACGTCCTCGATGGACTTGATGCTTGCGGCGATGTATCCGACCTCCCCCGCCGAGAGAAGTTCCTTGGGCTGAAGGAAGGGCGCAAAGGCGCCGACCTCCGTCACTTCGTACGTCTTGTCCGAACGGAAGGTCTTTACGGTGTCGCCCACCTTCACCTTCCCGTCTTTAATACGGACAAAGAGGATGACCCCCTTGTAATTGTCGTAATAGCTGTCGAAAATGAGGGCGGAAAGGGGCGCATCGGCGTCGCCCGAGGGGGGCGGAATGCGCTTTACGACCGCCTCGAGGATGTCGCGGATGTTCGTGCCCTCCTTCGCGGAGACGCAGGGCGCTTCGCTTGCGTCGAGCCCGATCACGTCCTCGATCTCCCGCTTCGTCTCCTCGATACGCGCCGAGGCGAGGTCGATCTTGTTGATGACGGGGACGATCTCGAGGTTGTTGTCGAGGGCAAGGTAGACGTTGGCGAGCGTCTGCGCCTCCACCCCCTGCGTCGCGTCCACGACGAGGATCGCCCCCTCGCATGCGGCAAGAGAGCGGCTGACCTCATAGGTGAAGTCGACGTGTCCCGGGGTGTCGATGAGGTTGAACTCATACTCCTTCCCGTCGTCCGCGGTATAGTACATGCGCACGGGCGCGAGCTTAATGGTAATGCCGCGTTCCCGCTCGATGTCCATGCTGTCGAGGAGTTGATCCTCCATGTCGCGCTTGGAGACCTGCCCGGTGAGCTCCATGATCCTGTCGGCGATCGTGCTCTTGCCGTGGTCGATGTGCGCGATGATACAGAAATTTCTCAGATATTTGCTCGGATCTGCCATCTTGAAAACCTACGCGACCTATTATAACTTTTTTCGGAAATTTTTGCAACAGCTATTGCAATATTTGAAGGAATTTGCTAAAATAAAAATATGGATACCTTTTTGAAACATTTACCTGTGGCACATCGGGGCTTACACGATAAAGCGATGCCCGAGAACTCCCTTCCCGCCTTCCGTGCGGCGGCCGAGGCGGGGTTTGCGATCGAGACGGACGTGCGGTTTTCCAAGGACCGCAAGATGTACGTCTTTCACGACGACGACTTGAAGCGGCTTGCGGGGGTCGACCGCGCCTTCATTGATTGCACCTCCGAGGAGCTCTCCGCCTACCGTCTTTCGGGAACGGACGAGCACATCCCGACCTTCCGTGAATTTTTGGAGGAAGTCGGGGGAAGAGTTCCCCTTCTCATCGAGATCAAGTCGATGGAGGGCGTCAGCGGCGAAGAGATCGCGAAAGCCATGCTCACGGAGCTCGACCGATACACGGGAGAGTATGCGATCCAGTCCTTCCAGCCCTTCTACGTCAAGGCGTTCAAGGAACTCCGTCCCAACATCTGCTGCGGGCTTCTTGCCTCGGCAAGCACCAAAAAGTCCGACTTCGGCGGCTCCGTCTTCTGGCGGATCAAGGCGCACGTCATCAAGAATCTTTCCCTCAAAAACAGCGTGAAGCCCGACTTCGTGAGCTACGCCGTCTACGACCTTCCCCAGAAGGCGGTGACAAAGTTCAAGGGCGTAAAACTCGCGTGGACCATTACCTCTCCCGAGCTCGAACAGACCGCAAGGAAGTACGTCGACAACATCATCTTCGAACAGTACATTCCCGAAAAATAGGAAACCGCCCCGAGGGGCGTACATTAAAGAAGAACACAAGGGAGACAACCGTCTCCCTTCATTTTATATTCCAAAACCGCCCCGCAGGGCGGTTTTGGAATATGGGGTCGGATTCAGAACTCGTTGCGTTCGCTCTTCGAAATATAGCCGAGGGCGAAGGCGCCGGGGCCGACGTGCGAACCGATGACCGGTCCCATGATGTACACATAGGGCTCGATGTGAAAGCGGCTTCTTACGAACTCCGCAAGTTCGTTTGCGGGACCCTCGTTGTCGGTGTGGACGATAAAGAGATAGTTATACGTCGGGTCGGGGCCCTCCTTTTCGAGCTTCTCCTTTATAAAGGAGATCGCCTTCTTGACCCCCTTCACCTTCGCGATCGGGACGAGCTTCCCCTGCTTGTCGAAGGAGATGATGGGCTTGATGTTGAGCATGCCGCCGAACATCGCCGCCGCCGCCGAGACCCGACCTCCGCGCTGGAGATATTTAAGGTCGTCCGCCACGATGAAGTGCTGGATATGGAGGCGAAGGGAATTGCAGAGCGCATACGTCTCCTCCGCCGTCTTGCCCTCGTTGCGGCAGCGGAGAGCGATCTTTACGAGAGCGCCCTGCCCCACCGTCGCCGTCAGCGGATCGACGACGTAGACGTTGAACTTCGGGTAGTCGGCCTTGACGTCCGCCGCAGCCTTGGCGGCAACGTCCTTGGTGGGAGAGAGCCCCGAGGAGATCGTGAAGTGGACGACGTCCTCCGCCCCCTCTTTGGCAAGTTTGAGAAAATGGGTATAGTGCGCTTCGTAATTGAGCATCGCCGTACGGGAGAAGGCCCCCGCGCGGAGTTCGTTATAGAAGTCGACGTACTGGCGGTATTCGGTGAATTCGTCGAGGCGGTCCTCGATCTTGCCGTCCTTTTCCACCATAAACGTCAGGGAGACGTGCTTGATGTCGTTCTCCGCGTATTCGGAGGCGTACAGGTCGCAAGTGGAGTCGGTCGACAATGTAAATTTGTAGTCCATGGTTTCTTTATCCTCTCCAAATGTCCTTTTCGGACTTTTTTTCATTATATCACATCCGTCGGCGGCGCGCAACACCTCGAAAGGTTTTTTCCGAACTTTTTGCAATTTTTTTGAAAAACTCTTGAAATGCGCGTCGATTCTCTGTATAATAGAAGTATGGGCAAATGCCCCAACGGGGGGAAGGGTATGACCGAAAAAGAATTTTTATCGTTGCGCAACGGGACGGACGTCCGCGGCACCGCGATCGGTGTCGAGGGCGACCCCGTTACGCTCACAGGCGAGGCGGTCGAAGCGATCGCCTCCGCGTTTACCGTCTGGGTCTCGCAGCGGACGGGGATCGCCTCCCCGACGATTGCCGTCGGGCACGACTCCCGCCTTTCGGCGGGGCGCATCTCGGAGGAAGTGACGCGCGGCGTCACCGCATGCGGCGGGAACGTCGTTTTGACGGGGCTCTCCTCGACGCCGTCGATGTTCATGCTCCTTCAGTCGGATTTCGGGGCGGACGCCTCCGTCATGATCACGGCGAGCCACCTCCCCTTCCAGAAGAACGGGCTCAAGTTCTTCCTGCCCTCGGGCGGGCTCGAAGGGAGCGAAGTCGAAGAGGTGCTTCTTCTTGCGGGCAAGGGGAACTTCCCGAAGGGAGCGGGGAGCGTCTCTTCCCGTAGCTATATCGAGGAATATTCCGCCGACCTCGTGCGGAAGGTCCGCGAGGCGACGGGCACGGAAAAACCGCTTGCGGGCAAGCGCATCCTCGTCGACGCGGGCAACGGCGCGGGCGGATTTTACGTCGAACGCGTGCTCATCCCGCTCGGGGCGGACACGACGGGCTCCCAATTTTTGGACCCCGACGGGCGCTTCCCCAACCACATCCCCAATCCCGAGAACGAGACGGCGATGCGCTCGGTGTCGGAGGCCGTCGTGAAAAACAAGGCGGACTTCGGGATCATCTTCGATACCGACGTCGACCGCGCGGGGGCCGTCGCGCCGAACGGGGAGGAAATCAACCGCAACCGTCTCATCGCGCTCATCTCCGCCATCCTTCTCGAGGAGAAGCGCGGCGCGTACATCGTCACCGACTCGGTGACGAGCGACGGGCTCACCGCCTTCATCCGTGCGCACGGCGGCGTGCACCGCCGCTTCAAACGGGGGTATAAGAACGTCATCAACGAATCCAAACGGCTTTGCGCCGAAGGAAAATATTCCCCGCTTGCGATCGAGACGAGCGGACATGCCGCCCTCAAGGAAAATTACTTCCTCGACGACGGCGCCTACCTTGTCACCCGCCTTCTCATCGCCCTCGCAAAGGCGGGAAAACGCGGGCTCCTCGACCTCATCGCCGACCTTCCCGAACCCAAGGAGGCCGCGGAAGTCCGCCTCTCCTTTGCGGCGGGATGCGACTTCAAAACGCTCGGCGCGGGGGTCATCGAGGACTTCAAACGCTACGCGGAGGAAAAGCCCTATCTTGCGCTTTCCCCCGAGAACTACGAGGGCGTTCGGGTCAACTTCGACAAGGACCACGGCGACGGATGGGTGCTCGTCCGCATGAGCCTGCACGAACCCATCATGCCTATCAATGCGGAGAGCGACCGCGTCGGCGGGAATCTTTCGATCCTCCGCGAACTCTACGGATTTTTGAAGGGCTATCCCTTCTTAAATACAGAAAATTTGCAAAAAATCATCAAATAAGGAGTGGAAAACCATGAAACAGACGACGATCAACGCCATCCGCATTCTCTCGGCGGAGGCAATCCAGAAGGCAAATTCGGGACACCCCGGGCTCCCGCTCGGCTCCGCGCCCATTGCCTATACCCTCTTCCAGAACTTCCTCAAATTCAATCCCAAGGACCCGAAGTGGGACGATCGGGACCGCTTCGTTCTTTCGGCGGGGCACGGCTCCATGCTCGACTATTCCCTTCTCTATCTCTATCGGTTCGGGCTCAAGATCGAGGACCTCATGAACTTCCGCCAGCTCGGCTCCAAGACGCCCGGGCACCCCGAATACGGCCACACCGTCGGCATCGAGACGACGACGGGTCCCCTCGGACAGGGCATCGCAAACGCCGTCGGCA
>CANQQM010000030.1 GCA_947626005.1 uncultured Clostridia bacterium | reverse complement strand
GGCACCAATGCCGTCGCGGCGGCGCTTGCCGAAGCCAAGGGCGCGACGACCATCGTCGGCGGCGGCGACTCGGCGGCGGCGTGCGCACAGCTGGGCTATGCCGATAAGATCACCCACATCTCAACGGGCGGCGGCGCTTCCCTCGAACTCTTCGAAGGCAAGGTCCTCCCCGGGATCGCCTGCCTCAACGAAAAGCAAGCATAACGCCCGAACACACCTTCGGGGAAAATTTTAAGGAGAAAAACAAATGGCAAGAAGACCCATCATCGCAGGCAACTGGAAGATGAACAACACGGCGAGCGAGGCAGTCGAGCTCGTCAAGGCGTTGAAGCCCCTCGTGAAGGACGCGAAGTGCGACGTCGTCGTGTGTGTCCCCGCGATCGACATCCCCGCCGTCAAGAAGGCCGTGCACGGTTCCAAGATCCGCCTCGGCGCGCAGAACGTCCACTTCGCCGAAAAAGGCGCCTACACGGGCGAGATCTCGGCGGCGATGCTCAAGGAATACGGCGTACAGTACGTCATCATCGGGCACAGCGAACGCCGTCAGTACTTCGGCGAAACGGACGAGACGGTCAACCTCCGCACGCTGGCGGCGATCAAGGCGGGGCTCACCCCCATCGTCTGCATCGGCGAAAGCCTCGAGGAGCGCGAGGGCGGGCTCACCCAAAAGGTGCTCGACCGTCAGATCGCGGCCGACTTTGCGGGCATCGAGGACTTCTCCAAGATCGTCATCGCCTACGAGCCCATCTGGGCGATCGGAACGGGCAGAACGGCGACCGACGAACAGGCGAACGAGACGATCGGCTACATCCGCAAGCGCATGAAGAAGGTGTATGCGGGCAAGAACGTCGGCAGGATGCGCATCCAGTACGGCGGTTCGATGAACGCCAAGAACGCCAAGGGTCTCATGGCACAGCCCGAGATCGACGGCGGGCTCATCGGCGGGGCAAGCCTCAAGGCCGCGGACTTCGCCACGGTCGTCAATTTCGACAAATAAGCCAAACAAAAAAAGCCGTTCTTCCCCCATATCGGAAGAGCGGCTTTTTTCTGCCGTTTTTTTACTCATGTACCCCGCATTCGGGTTCCTCGGGCGCTTCGGAGAGCGCGGCCTCCGCAAGTTGCGCCTCCTCCCCTTCCGCCTCTTTCGGAACGCGGCGGGAGAGATCTTCGCGGAAGCGCTTGTTCCACCAATACCATATCCCGTAGATATAGGGCATGCCGAGGTTGGTCTCGAGGCAGGAATTGACGATGAGGGTGCGGATGCTTGCCCCGTTCATCGGGCGGATGCCGTTTACGAGGAGGGAGAACTCCCAGCCGAACTGGACGGCGATCCCGATGGCGCACAGCCGTAAAATGCTCACGAACGCCGCCTTGGGGTCCCTGCGGAGGAGAAGGACGGTGAGCCCGATGTAGCCGATGGCGAGGGCGACCCCCATCCAACCGTGGTAGGCGCCCGTCGTGCGGGAGGTCGTGATCGTCGCCGCCCCGCCGAGTTCGCTGATCGAGGGGCAGGTCATCCACCACATGACGATGAGGAACACCCAGTACTTTGCATACCCGTCGCGGGAGACGAGCGTCCAGATGAAGGCGAAGTTGGTGAAGCCGTAGCTCATCGACATCCAGAGGAGGACGAGGAAGGTCATACCCGCCCCCTGCAATTCGCCGTTTATAAATACCGTGCGCGTATGACTTAAGAGGTAGAAGCCGCCGAAGTCGACGACGGTATAGAGCGCCCCGCCGAAGAGGGCGAAGAGGACGGTCGCATACCGCTTCTTCCAGAGGAGCAGACCGCAAAAGACGGCCAAAAAGACGCAATCGAGGATGATGTAGAGCAGATTCAGATTCCTTGTGGGAACGATCGCTTCGGCTACGTTGATTTCCATATGTATTCTCCGCCTTCTATTGTTGCACATCCTTGCGGGAAAGTCAAGCGCGGGGCGAAAAGTTTTCGCCCCGCGCCTTTTGAAAACGCAATTTGCCTCAGACACTCCCCTTCGGGATCGTCCCGTCCCAGCAGACGACGGTATATGCACCCGTATCTTTATCCCACGAGTCGCCCTTTTCGATCGCCTTCCAGCCGTCGATCGTCCCGCCGTATTCGATCGCCGTAAGCGCGCCGCATTCAAAAAAGGCGAACGCGCCGATCTCCGTCACCGAGGCGGGTAGCACGACCTTTTCGAGCGCGGTGCAGGAATAGAACGCGCGCAGCCCGATCGTACGAACGCCGCCGAGCGACGCCTCCACGAGGGCGCTGCAATTTTCAAACGTACTCTCATCGAGCGCCGTTACGCCTTCGGGGATCGCGACGCTCGCCAGTGCGCGGCAGCCCCAAAACGCGCTGTAACCGATCGAAGTCACAGTCGTCGGAAGCGTGAGCGCGGGGAGCGAATTGCAGGCGTAGAACGCCATATCCCCGATCCCGACCAGTCTTTCGGGCAATTCGAGGACCGCAAGGCCGTTCCAACCGTAGAAGGCGCGCGTGCCGATCTCGGTCACATCCGCCTTCTTATAGGAATCGGGGAGAATGACCTCCGTCGACGTTTCCGCCCCCTCCGCGCCCCTCACCGAGTACGTTCCCGACGCCGTCTCTTCAAAGACAAGACCGCTCGGCTGTCCGCCGCATGCGGCGAAAAGGAAACCGCAACAAAGCAGAGAAGGCAGGACAAGTTTTTTCCAATTGCGTTTCATGGGTCCCTCCCGAAAAAAATCAAGGCCGCTTTGACCTGTTTTCATGCTCATTCTAACACGGATAAGGAAAATTTGCAAGTCTTTGGGAAAAAATCCCTTTTGCCGCTTGATAAAAATTTCTCTTTCGTGTATAATAGGCGGGAAAGAATACCGAGGGGGCTTTTTATGAACAAAATTCCTTATGCGATCGTCATCATGGACGGCTACGGGCTCAACCCCGAGACGCGCGGCAACGCCATCTTCATGGACGGAAGCAAGTACGTCACCCAACTCCGCAACACCTACCCTTCCGCGACGCTCGGCGCAAGCGGGCTCTCCGTCGGACTTCCCGACGGGCAGATGGGCAACTCCGAGGTCGGGCACCTCAACATCGGCGCGGGGCGCATCGTCTATCAGGACCTCACCAAGATCACGAAGGCCATCGAGGACGGCGACTTCTTCGAAAATCCCGCCCTCATCAAGGCAATGGACAGCGCCCGCGACAACAAGAAGAAGCTCCACCTTTGGGGGCTCCTTTCGGACGGCGGCGTCCACTCCCACATCACCCACCTCTTCGCCCTTCTCGAGATGGCAAAGCGCCGCGGCGTCCCCGAGACGTACGTGCACGCCTTTCTCGACGGGAGAGACGTCTCCCCCACTTCGGGCGTCGAATATGTGAAGGAGCTCCTCTCCTTCCTGAAAAAACTCGGCTACGGGAAGCTCGCCTCCCTTTCGGGGCGGTACTACTCGATGGACCGCGACAACAACTGGGACCGCGAAGAAAAGAGCTACGATATGCTCACCCTCGGGACGGGCATTCGGGCGGAGGACCCCGTCAAGGCACTCGAAGAGAGCTACGCGGGCGGCGTGACGGATGAGTTCGTGCTCCCCACCAACATCTGCGAAAACGGCAAGCCCGTCGCGCTCGTCGAAGAGGGCGACTCCGTCATCTTCTTCAACTTCCGCCCCGACCGCGCAAGGGAGATCACCCGCGCCTTCTCGCAGGAGAATTTCGTCGTCCCGAAGGGCACGGCGTTTGTCCGAAAAACGGGATTTTTGCACCCCGTGTATGTGTGTTTCACCGTGTACGACGCAGAGTTCGAGGGCGTGGAGATCGCCTTCCCCAAACAGAGCATGAAAAACACGCTCGGCGAATATCTTGCGGCGGCGGGAAAGAAGCAGCTGCGCATCGCCGAGACCGAAAAATACGCACATGTCACCTTCTTCTTCAACGGCGGCGTCGAAGCGCCCAACGAAAACGAGGTGCGGGTGCTCATCAATTCCCCCAAAGTCGCGACCTACGACCTCCAGCCCGAAATGTCGGCGCCCGAGGTCACGGAAAAGGTGCTTTCCGAGCTTTCGACGGGGGAATACGACGTGATGATCCTCAACTTCGCCAACTGCGATATGGTCGGGCATACGGGCGTCATCCCCGCGGCGGTCAAGGCGGTGCACACCGTCGACGAATGCGTGAAGAAGGTCGCAGACAAGATCCTCTCGATGGGCGGGTCCTTCCTTCTCACCGCCGATCACGGCAACGCGGATAAGATGCTCGACGCGGACGGCTCCCCCTTCACGGCGCACACGACGAACCCCGTGCCCGTCGTCCTCGTCTCGGAAAAGTACAAAAACGTCACCCTCCGCAAAGACGGGATCCTCGCCGACCTCGCGCCCACCCTCCTCGAGGTGATGGGCCTTCCCGTCCCGCCCGAAATGACGGGAAAGAGCCTCATCGTCAAATAATCGACACCGTCCTATATCCAACGAAAGGAAGTAAGCGCAAATGAGAAAACTTCGAGAATGGTTCAGCGTTCAGTTGGCAAAGCACCCGGGGCGGATCGTCCTTCTTGCGATCCTTCTCTTCAACGTCGTCTTTTTCATCTTGGCGGCGGCCGTCATCAGCAACCTCTCCCTCACGGGAACGGAGGAAATGAGCTTCTTCGAGGCGGCGTTCTATACGGTGACGATGATCCTCGACGCGGGCTGTATCTCTTTCGTCGTGCAGGATATCGGCCAATCGGGCGTTGCGATCGCCGTCATCTGCCTCATCATCGTCCTCATCGGCATGGTCTCCTTCACCGGTGCGGTCATCGGTTATGTCACAAACTACATCTCGGGATTCATCGCAAGTTCCAACGCCGACGCGAGAAAGCTGCGCATCTCCAACCACCTCGTCATCCTCAATTGGAACACGAGGGCGTCCGAGATCGTCAACGACCTCCTCTATTGCCGCGGACGGCAGAAGGTCGTCGTGCTCACGGGGAGCGGAAAGACGGAGATCATGAAGGAGATCTCCGAGCGGATTTCCGACACCATCCATAAGGAAAACGAGACTCTCCGCCTTCAGTGCAAGAAAAAAGGGCTCGTCGGGCGCTTCCGCTACCTCAAAGAGCACCTTAAAAACAATATCCTCGTCATCGTCCGAGAGGGCGACGTGTACTCGGCGAAACAGCTCTTCGATATCTCCCTCGAGAAGGCGCGCTCCGTCATCATCCTCGGGAACGATATCGGCAATTCGATGTGCAAGTACGGCTATAAGGAAAAACTCGAGGAAAACAGCAAGGGCAACGCGCTCACCGTAAAGACGCTCATGCTCGTCTCGGATATCACGGGGGCGGAGTTCTCCGCCGACAATCAGAAGATCATCGTCGAGGTCTCGGACGACTGGACGTGGGAGCTCGTCGACCGCATCATCCGCCACAAGGAGATCGCGGGGAAGTGCAACATCGTCCCCGTGCGGGTCAATCAGATCCTCGGCCAGATCCTCTCCCAGTTCCCCCTCATGCCCGAACTCAACCTTGCCTACCGCGAACTCTTCTCCAACAAGGGGGCGACCTTCTTCCTCGAGGAGAAAACGGTCAAGGACGACAACGAATATATCACCGAATACCTCAAGAGCCACAGGTTCGCCATTCCCCTCACCACCATGCAGTCGGACGGGAAGGACTACTTCTTCTACGCGGCGGAGAGCGAAAGAGACCTCGTGCGGGAGGGCGGCGTCGCCGAGAGCGGCTACACCGTAAAGCTCAACCGAAACTACTGGATCGAGCGCAAGAACGTCATCATCCTCGGGCACAACACGAAGTGCCGCGACATCATGCAGGGCTTCTGCCGCTTCCGCGACGAATGGGGATATAAAGACGGCCGGGAGATCCTTCAGATCGTCGTCATCGACGACAAGGAGAGCCTCGAGCGCATGAACTACTACAGGGACTATCCCTTCGTCATCCGCACCGTTCCCGCAAGCATCTACGACGAGGAGCTCATCTGCTCCACCATCGAAGAGTTCGTCGATATGAACGAGGAGGACACGAGCGTTCTCATCCTCTCCGACGACGCCGCCTCGAGCGACAACATCGACGCCAACGCGCTTGCCAACCTCGTCTACGTGCAGGACATCATTGCCGAAAAGAAGGCGCGCGATCCCGACTTCGACGATGGTCGCATCGACGTCGTCGTCGAGATCATCGACCCCAAGCATCACGACATCGTGAGCAGTTACAGCGCAAGCAACGTCGTCATCAGCAACCGCTACATCAGCGAAATGATCACGCAGATCAGCGAAAAAGAGGCGATCTTCGACTTCTACACCGACATCCTCACCTACGACGCGGGCGACGTCGAAGTGTACGAGAGCAAGGAAGTGTATGCGAAAAAGGTCTCGACCTTCTTCGACGAGCTGCCCGGGGAATGCACCGAAGCCGAACTCATCCGCGCCGTCTGGAAGGCTTCCGTCAGCGAAGAGATCCCCAAAGAGAAGCGCAACCCGACGGTCGTGCTCGGCTACGTCAAGAAGAACGGAGCGGTCACCCTCTTCTCGGGCGATCAGACAGCCGGAAAAGTAAAGCTCGAAAAGACAGACAAGATCATCGTCTTTACCAACCATTGAGTTTTCCGAGAATACGATCCGCGCCGCGGCATTGCCGCGGCGCGGATCGTGTTTTTCCTTACATTTCCTTCATCCCGCGTTTGCCGTGAGAGAGTTTTTTGACGGAGGTTCGGTGTTCCTCCCCCGCAAAGAGGCGGACGATGTTCTTCCGATGGGCGAACCATGTGAGGAAGTTGAGGGCGAACACAAGGAGGAGGCACGCCGCCGCCCATCCCGACGAAAGAACGGCCTCGTAGCGGACGGCGAAGATCGCGATTTGCCACACGGAGAGCCCCGTCACGCCGACAAGAGACCCCATCGACCCCCACTCCGTCCACGCGATGAAGGCGACGACGCCGAGAAGAGCGACGGTGACAAGGGGCAGAAACCACGCCTTTTCGCAGGGGAGGGCAAACCAAAAGAGCCCGAGGGTGGAGGCGATCCCCTTCCCGCCGTGAAAGCGCATGGTGACGGGATAGATGTGCCCGAGGATGACGAACACGCCGCAGAAGTAGCGGGTGAAGTCGGAGACGGCGACGGGCGTTCCCGCAAACACATAGCCGCGAAAGACGAAGTAGCTTACAAGGGCGGGTACGCCCCCTTTACAGGCGTCGAGGAGGAAATTCAAAAGCCCGATCTTGAGCCCGAATTCGCGGCTCATGTTCATCGTGCCGGGATTCCCGCTCCCGATCTTCCTCACGTTCTTATGTTTGATCCTTGCGATGAGGACGGCGAAGTTGAAGCACCCTATTAGGTAGCACACCGCCGCCATCAGCAAAAACCAATACCATGTATCCGAAAACAACAGCTCCTTCATTCATTCTCCTTTTTGGCCCTTACGACGATGCGAATGGGCGTTCCGCTGAAGTCGTATGCGCCGCGGATGACGTTCTCGAGGTAGCGTTCGTAGGAAAAGTGCATGAGCGTCTCGTCGTTGACCTGAAGGACAAAGAGGGGCGGAGCGACGGCGACCTGCGAAGAATAGTACACTTTAAGCCGCCTCCCCTGATAGCTCGGCGGCTCCGAGATGCGCATCGCGTCGACGAGGAGGTCGTTGAGCGCCCCCGTCGGGACGCGGAAATTGGCGTGGGCGTAGACCTCCTCCGCAAGCGCCAAGAGCTTTTCGACGCGCTGCCCCGTCTTCGCGGAGACGTAGACGGAGCGGAAATAGCTCATGAATTTGAGGTCCTCTTCGAGCTTTTTCTCGAAGGTGCGGATGGTGTTCGTGTCCTTTTCGATAAGGTCCCACTTGTTCATGACGACAAGGGAGGGTTTCCCCTGTTCGTGGACGTAGCCGATGATGCGTACATCCTGCTCGGTGAGCCCCTCTTCGCAGTCGACGACGAGGAGGACGACGTCGGCGCGGCGCACCGCATCGAAGGCGCGGAGGACGGAATAGTACTCGACGTTGTCGTCGACAGAGCGCTTTCTGCGGATCCCCGCCGTGTCGATGAGGGTGTACGCCTTGCCGCCGAGTTCGAAGCGGGTATCGACGGCGTCGCGCGTCGTGCCCGCAATGGGGGTGACGATGGTGCGTTCGGCGCCGAGGGTGCGGTTGACGAGCGAACTCTTCCCCGCGTTGGGCTTGCCGACGACGGCGATCTTGAGGGAGCTGTCCTCTGCACTCTCCCCCTTCGGAAAAAACTCCACGGCGCGGTCGAGCACGTCGCCGATCCCGCGGGAGTGTTCGGAGGAGACGGGCAGCGGTTCCCCGAGCCCCAGTTCGTAAAATTCGAATACCTTGTCGGGCGAATAGTCGTCGATCTTGTTGACAACGAGAACGACGGGCTTCTTGCTCCGCCGAAGAAGTTCCCCCACGTCCCGATCGGAGGAGGTAATGCCCTCCCTCCCGTCCGTGAAGAAGAGGATGACGTCCGCCGTGTCGATGGCGAGCGACGCCTGCGCCGCGATGTGCCGCCACATCGTGTCCTCACTCTTAAGCTCGATGCCGCCCGTGTCGACGAGGGTAAAGGGCCTCCCCCGCCATTCGCAGTCTACGGTGATACGGTCGCGCGTGACGCCCGGCCTGTTTTCGGTGATGGAGATCTTGCGGCCCGCCACCTTGTTGAAGAAGGTGCTCTTTCCGACGTTGGGGCGTCCGACGATCGCGATGACGGGATTGGACATAGGTCCCTCCTTGATCGGTAGTTTGGGTGGATACGGTATGCGTTATTTGCTCAGATCACAAACACGAGCCCGAGCACGCACCCCGCGATGTAGATGAGGAGACAGGCAAGATAGAAGAGCTTCCAGCCGAGCCGCTTCCTCCGCACAAAGCACCACCCCGGGATCGCAATGGCGGCGAGAAGGCACCCCTCGGCGATCGCGGAGAAAGTCTGCATGAGGCGGAGCCCCGTGTCGGGAAGGATCTGCTTGCAGATGGGCCCGATCGTGAGGAGCACGGCGCTTGCCGTCAGGGCGAGAAAGGCGAGAAAATCGATAAAACGTGCACGGGGGTACTTCTTTTTCCCCGCGAGAAGGTCCTCTTCCTCCTGAGTGAGTTCGTTGGGATCGGCCGTTTTTTTCTTCTTTCCGAACATGTTTCCCTCCTCAGAGTTTTTCGAGAAGAACGGCGTCCTCGCCGTCCGTCTCCTTAAAATGCACCGTGACCCGCTCCCGCACGGACGTGGGGACGTTTTTCCCCACCCCTTCCGCCGCAAAGGGCAGTTCGCGGTGGCCGCGGTTGATAAGGCAGTATAGTCGCACCGACTTCGCCCTTCCGAGCGCCGCAAGCGCCGAGAGCGCGGCGCGCACCGTCCGACCCGTGTAGAGGACGTCGTCGCAGAGGACGATGTTCTTCCCCTCGACGTCGAAATCCACTTCGCTCCCGCGGAACACGGCGTCGCCGCCGCCCGAGAGAAGGTCGTCGCGGTAGAGGGCGATGTCGAGGATGCCGACGGGCGGCTCCACCCCCTCGAGGCGGGTCATCTCTTCCCGCATGCGCCTTGCAAGCACTACCCCGCGCGTGCGGATACCGATGATGGCAAGGTCCTCCGTCCCGTTCTTTTCGAGCGCCTGCATCGCAAGACGGCGGATGATGCGGCTCATTTCTCCGCTTTCGAGAATGGTCATGACTCCCTCCGAAGCAGTGCGAGCACCCGTTCGAATTCTGCGGGAACGGGCGCCGTAAAGGTCATTTTCTCCCCCGTGGTCGGGTGGATGAGTTCGAGGATGTGGGCGTGGAGGAGCTGCCCTTCGAGCTTGAAACGCTGCGTCTTGTAGCCGTACAGCTTGTCCCCCACGACGGGATGGCCGAGGTACTTCGCATGGACGCGGATCTGGTGCGTCCTGCCCGTGCCGAGTTCGAAGCGCACGAGGGTATTCTCCCGAAAACGCTCCAAAACGGAGAAGCGGGTGTCTGCGGTCCTGCCCTGTCCCGCGGGGAGCACCGCCTGTCTGAGCCGATTTTTCGGGTCCCGCCCCATCTGCGTGACGATGTGCCCCGCATCCTCCTTCACGACCCCTTCGAGGAGGGCAAGGTAGATGCGGTGCGCCGTCTTGGAGGCGATCTCCGCGGCAAGGCGGGTATGGGCGCGGTCGTTCTTGGCGACAACGAGTAGCCCCGTCGTATCTTTATCGATCCTGTGGACGATCCCGGGACGGATCTCCCCGTTGATCCCGCTCAAACGGTCGAGGCGGTACAAAAGGGCGTTGACGAGCGTCCCCTCCGCGTGTCCGTTCCCCGCATGGACGGTCATCCCCCACGGCTTGTTGACGACGGCAAGGTCGTCGTCCTCATATACGATCTCGATGGGGATATCCTCCGGCTTTGCGGCAATGGGGACGGGATCGGGAATGAGAATTTCCACCGCATCCCCCGCTTTCAGCGTCTCCCCCGCCTTGACGGGAACGCCGCCCCGCGTCACCTTCCCCGCGTCGGCGAGCTTTTTGACCGCCGAGCGCGTGAGCTGTGTCTTTGCGCTTAAAAAGACGTCTGCGCGGCAAGTTTCCTCCGCGCGGAAGCTAAGCCTCTCCATCTCCCGCCCCTTCCTCCGCGGCGGGCATGTCCGCTTGCGCCTCCTCAGGCGGCGCCGAAAGTTCGCCGCCCTGCAAAATGTCCGCCCTGTTTGAGGCCTCTTCGGCGGCGGCGCCATCCCCCTCTTCGGGAACTTCCGCAGGGGCCTTCATGTTCTTTTTCTTTTTGCGCTTCTTGTCGCGCTCCTCCGCCGCTTCTTCCGCCTTGGCCTGCTCCCGCCACTTCTTGGTGAGCGGGAAAACGGCGTGCGGGCCGATGAAGAGGACGATAAAGAGGAGGGCGACCGCACCGAAGGAGATGCAGAGATCCGCAACGTTGCAGATGCCGAAGTTGAAGTCGGAGCCGAGCCACGCAAACGGCTGAAATTCGCCGAAATCGAGGAAATCGCGCACCGTGGCGACCCCGCTCTCGTAGTAGAAGAGGCGGTCGAGGAAATTCCCGATCGCACCCGCCTCGACGACGGCAAGGCACATGCGCACGGGAAGGTTCTTGCGGAAGATCGCGTAGACGAGGAGGATGATGAACACGATGAGGATGGCCGTGAACACCATGACGGTGATCATGAAGAGGCGGTTCCCCACGCCGATCCCGAACGCGATGCCCGGGTTCCCGTCGTAACGGAGGGTGAGAAACCCGGGGATGATCTCGATGGACTTCCCGCCCGACGAGGGGCCGAGGTAGTAGCACGCATAGAACTTTGTGATCTGGTCGGCAAAGAGAAGGACGAGCGCGACGAAGGAACAGAGCGCCGTGCGGCTTGCGACGGAGTGCTTTTTCTTCATCCTTCCTCCTCCATGAGCCCGAGCGATTTGCACAGCTCCCCGAGGTCGAGCGTCCCCTTCGGGGAGAGCACATCCTCCATGCGGAAGCCGCTCTCTTCTCCTTCCTCCCCGCGGAGGGCGTCGAGGAAGGCGGCGAATTCGGCGACGTCCTCTTCCCTCGGATATTTCTTTAAGAGCCGATCGGAAAGCAGACGGCACTTCTCGAGGAGGAGGTCCTGCTCCTTGCGGTCGTTTTCGGCCTCGGCAAGGCGCTCCGCCTTGATGCGGTCTGCCGCACGGTGGGCGGAAATGAGCGCTTCGGCGACTTCGCCGCGCTCTGCCTCGAGTTCCTTGACGCGCGCGGAAAGCACGCGGTTCTCCTCGATGTACCGCTCGGAGGCGGCTTTTTGCTCGCGGAGTACGCCCTCGTACTCCTCCTTCAGGCGTCGGATGAGCTTTTTTACCCTTCTGCCCGTATAGATCAAGTGATTACCCCCTTGCCGCGTGCGGTCATCTCCGTCTTCAGCGCGTACAGCGCGGGAGAAAGATCCACTTTATAGATATGCGGCATATCCCGCCGCGTGTACTCTTCCCAGAAATGCGCCTTCTCCGCACGGAAATACGCCGCGATCTCGGAGAGCGGGCGGGAGCTTTCCGTCCGTTTTCCGCCGCGGATGAGCGGGGTGCGGAGGTTGCGGACGCGGAAATTTTCGATGTGCATGCGCTTCCACGTCTCGACGGGGTGAAAGAGCTCGAGCGGGGCGCCTTCGTCGATCTTCTCCCCGCCCCGTGCGATGTAGTCGGCGATCGCCTTGCCCGTCTTGTTGTCGTAGATACGGTAGAGTTCCTTGACGCCGGGGTTGGTGATCTTCTCCGTCGTGTCGGAGAGCTTGATCTTGGGGATCTCCTTCCCCCCCTCGAACACGGCGGCGAGTTTGTACACCCCGCCGAGGGCGGGAAGATCGGCACTCGTGATGAGTTTTGTCCCCACCCCCCACGAGTCGATGCGCGCACCCTGTTCCTTGAGGGAGGCGATGGAATATTCGTCGAGGTCGCCCGAGGCGCACACGACGGCGCTTTCGAATCCCGCTTCGTCGAGCATCCTCCTCGCCTCCTTGGAAAGGTAGGCAAGGTCGCCCGAATCGAGGCGGATGCCCTTGGGCTCGTACCCCTTTTCGCGCAGTTCGCGGAACACGGTGATGGCGTTGGGAATGCCGCTGCGGAGGGTGTCGTAGGTGTCGACAAGGAGGAGGCAATTGCCGGGGAAGCTGCGGGCATAGGCGCGGAAGGCCTCGAGCTCGGAGGGGAAATTCATCACCCAGCTGTGCGCCATCGTCCCCGAGACGGGGACATGGAAGAGCTTCCCCGCATAGACGTTGGAGGTCCCGACGCACCCGCCGATCATCGCGGCGCGTGCCCCGTAGATGCCCGCATCCGCGCCCTGCGCGCGGCGGAGGCCGAACTCCATGACGCCGCCGCCCGCCGCGTCGACGATCTTCGCCGCCTTCGAGGCGATGAGCGTCTGGTGGTTGACGAAGGTGAGGAGCGCCGTCTCGACGAGCTGCGCCTCGATCATGGGCGCCCTTACGGAGAGGATGGGCTCGTAGGGAAAGACGAGTTCGCCCTCCCGCACCGCGTCGACGTCGCCTGTGAATCTGAGGCGGGAAAGATAGTTCAGGTAGGGCTCCGTGAAGATGCCGAGGGAGCGGAGATAGTCAAGGTCCTCCTCCCCGAAGGAGAGGTTTTCGAGGTACTCCGCCGCCTGTTCCATCCCCGCGGCGACGGAATAGGTGATGAGGGCGTTGGGACGGAAGAAAACGTCGAACACGGCGATCTCTTCGTGCCGCCCTTCGTTGAAGTAGCCCTGCCCCATCGTGAGTTCGTAGAGGTCGGTCAAAAGCGTAAGATTTCTCATGTATCTTCCTCCCCGCCGCCCTTTTTCTCCTTCGGCGGCCTTTCGGGATAATTCGCTCCCATCATGTTGATCTTGGAATAGTACGGCTTCTCGTCGCGGTCGGCGGAGAGGTACTCCGTGATGCCGCAGGGGTCCCCTTTCCTGCTTCCGAGGAAGGCGCCCTCGCGGAGGAAGTTTTTGATCATGAGGATCATCGAACCGCAGATCCCGAAGCCGATCATGAGGATGGCAAACAGCTCCGACCACATCACCCCGCCGCCGTCGAGGATAAAGGCGGAGTTTCGGAGGGGCTCCATGATCGTACGCACCGTCCCGTACCAGACGAAATAGAGGAACATCGAGATCCCGTTCGGCTTGCGCTTCCTGTACCATGTGAAGGTGAAGAGGAGGGCGAAGCCGATGAGGTTTAGGACCATCTCATAGAAGAAGAAGGCGTGGTAGTACTTTCCGCCCACCTCGACCGCCCACGGGAACCACTGCTGGGCGGGGTCGGTGATGAGGGAGCCGTACACTTCGCCGTTGAAGTAATTCCCCCACCTGCCGATCGCCTGTGCGATGAGGATGGTCGGGACGACGCAGTCGGCGGCGCGGAGGAAGTCCACCTTCTTGATGAGGCAGACGACGAATCCCGCTCCCACGCCGAAGATGACGCCGCCCGTGATCGACAGCCCCTGCCACGGGGGAACGATCATATCCTTGAGCCATGCGCCGAACTTCATATACGAGAGACTTCCGTCCGTGAGGCAGGAAAAGAGCCGTGCCCCGACGACGGCGCTCGGAATGCAGACGACGAAGAGGAGGAAGATGAAGTCGGGCGCCATGTTGCGCCGCTTCATGAGCAGCGACGAGAGCGCCGCCGCAAGCACCATCCCCGACATGATCGCGATCGCATAGAAGCGGATATCCAACGTAAAAATATAAAATCCCTTGTCGTACACGCCGAACATGGGATTGGACGCAAGCAAATTTTCAGCCATATCCGACCTCCTCAAGCCTATGTGCGTCTATTATAACACGCGCACACGCAAAAAGTCAACCGCAATGGGTTGACTTTCGGGAATTTACGTCGATTGGAATTTGAGGCCGAGGGGCTTGATCGCGGCAAGCGTCGGCACCGAGACGAAGAGGAGAACGAAGTTCATGAGGTTGTTCCAGATCTGCCCCATGAAGAAGAGCCGTACGATCGCATAGGTGAAGTAGGTGTTCGTCCCGCCGAAGTGCTCCGAAAGGAGGGAGAGCGACCGCTCCGAAAAGCCGATGTGCGTGTAGTAGAAGTACATGCCCGTCGTGTTGATCCCCACCGAACAGAGAAGGAGGGAAAGAAGGCACATGACGGCAAGTTTCACATACACGCCCCCGCGGAAACGGAGAGGGATCTCCATCACGAGCCCCGCGATGAGCGCCATCGCCGCGACGGATAGCCCCACCCACGGCATGTAGACGAGCCCCCAGTTGTTGACGAAATAGCCGATCGTGTCCCCCAAAAAGACGGCGACAAACCCGAAGATGGGCCCGATGAGAATGCCTGCGAGCATGCTCGCGAACACGGTGAAGGAGAACTGCACGTCCATGAACTTGAATTCGAACAGGTTGACGACGATGCAGAGCGCCGTGAGGACGCCGAGGTAGGCGATCTTCCCCGCCGCCGACTTTTCGAGGATGAGCCGCGGGAAGAGGATGCGCTTCCAAAGAGGGAAACCTTCTTTCTCCGACATAAAAAACCTCCCGTGAGGAGGTCCGTAAGCGCCGCAAAAGCGGCCGAGCGGACGCGCCGCGGCACCGCAGGACGCGGGAGACAGATTTCCCCGCCCTTTCGTTTGCGAACAACGTCCCGTTTCGCAACACTTGACGCGCCTTGGCTACTCTTCCCCCCTATTGTAGCATGGGAAGAGGCAAATTGCAAATGTTTTGAACGGCAAAACGCCCTTCCCGCATAAAATTTTCGGCGATGCGCAAAATCACGGTATATGGTACTCGTTATTCTCCGCACGGCGATCATTTTCATCGTACTTCTCGTCATCATGCGGCTGATGGGAAAGCGGCAGATCGGCGAGATGCAGCCCTTCGAGCTCGTCATTACCCTTCTCATCGCCGAGCTCGCCTGCATTCCGATGGCGGATTCCTCCATCCCCCTCCTCTATGGGATCGTCTCCGTCGTCACCATCTACGTCCTCCACGAGGCGGCGACCCTCTTTGATCTCAAGATCAAGCCGCTCAAGTCCTTCATCAGCGGAAAACCGAGCGTCGTCGTCAACAAGAACGGCATCGACGACTACGAATTGAAGCGCAACAACCTCGACGTGAGCGACCTTCTCGAATCGCTGCGCTCGGCGGGGTATTTCTCCCTCGACAGCGTCGATTACGCCCTGTACGAGGCCAACGGCACCTTCTCCGCCCTCCCCCGCGAAAACTACGAAGCGCTCCAGACCTCCCTCCCCCTCGTCCTCGTCGACAACGGAAAATACGACAGGAAAAATCTTGAGCTCACGGGGCTCGGACGGCCGTTTTTCGATACCATTCTTCGCGAAAAGCAGGCGCCTTTGAAGCGGGTGCTCGTTCTCACCGCCGACGGGACGGGGAAAATTTATCTGCAGGTGAAGGGGCGCAAATTCGAGGTCTTTCATGTCGACTACCCCGGCGGAAAGACGTGGTGAGCGCTACATATGATCAAGTCTCTCTCGGCGATCGCCGTCGCCGCCCTCCTCCTTCTCGGGGTGGGGCTGTATGAATCTTTCTTTGTGGGAAAAGAGTTCTCGGGCTTCCGCGAAGAGCTTCTGACCCTCTCCGAGAAGGCGGAAAACGAGACCGCGAACGGGGAGGACGCCAAGGCCGTCCTCTCCTCGTGGGAGGCGCGGAAGGCACGCCTCTATGTGTGGATCCCGCACAACGATATCGCAAGGGTCGACGACTACATGGCGGAGACCGTCCGCCTTGTCACCGACGGGGAGTACGGGCTTGCCCTCGCAAAGCTCGGCGTTCTCGTCCATATGTCCGAATGTCTCCCGGGGACGTATGCCCCCGCGCTCGAGAACGTCTTTTGAGAAGTTTTCCGACCCCATTCCGCAAAAATACGGTTTTCGGGCAGGAAAAAAGACGGGCAATTTTGCCCGTCTTTCGTGTTTTATTCCTCTGCGGAGGAGACCGCCGTCTCCTCGATCGTGTCGCGGTAGCTGCCGAGCGGCTGTACCCCGACGTTCTTGTAGTCCTTCATGCCCGTCCCGGCGGGGATGAGCTTGCCGATGATGACGTTCTCCTTGAGCCCGATGAGCGGATCGCGCTTGGTGCAGATCGCGGCCTCGGTGAGCACCCTCGACGTCTCCTGGAAGGACGCCGCCGAGAGGAAGCTGTCCGTCGCAAGGGCCGCCTTGGTGATCCCGAGGAGCACCCGCCTTGCCTTCGGGGGGACGCCGCCCGCCATGATCGCCTTTTCGTTCTGTTCCTCGAAGGTGAACATGTCGACGAGCTGCCCGGGGAGAAGATCGGTCGTGCCCGCGTCCTCGATGCGCACCTTGCGGAGCATCTGGCGGACGATGATCTCGACGTGCTTGTCGTTGATGTCGACGCCCTGCGAACGGTAGACCGACTGGACCTGTTCGAGAATGTAGTCCTGAACGCCCTTGACGCCCTTGACGCGGATGATGTCCTGCGGGTTCACGGAGCCCGTGTTGAGCTGGGTGCCGGGTTCCACGCGGTCCCCCGTCTTGACCTTGAGCTCCGCATTGAAGGGAAGCTCGTACTCCTTGAGCCTCTCGTTCGTATCGGGATCGGTGACGATAATGTGCTTGAGGTTGTCGCTGTCGTCGACGGTGACGACGCCCGCGAATTCGCAGATGGTGGCGACGCCCTTCGGCTTTCTCGCCTCGAAGAGTTCTTCGACGCGGGGCAGACCTTGGGTGATGTCCCCCGTCGCGGCGATGCCGCCCGTATGGAAGGTACGCATCGTGAG
>CANQQM010000029.1 GCA_947626005.1 uncultured Clostridia bacterium | reverse complement strand
AGTACCCCTTTGCAAGGAGCGCCCCGACGATGGAGCCGATGGAGGTCCCCGTCACGACCGAAAAGGAGAGCCCTGCCTCCTCGAATGCTTTGAGCGCCCCGATGTGCGCCATGCCCTTTGCGCCGCCGCTGCCGAGCGCGATGCCGACCGTCGGCTGTTTGCGCGAAAAGATCCCCTTGATACGGGCGATAAGTCCCATGTGTTCCCCTTGCGGAAGCGCTCCGCTTTTCAAAACGGGGGGAAAGCCGCGCGGCCTCTCCCCCGTTTCAGATTTCCAAAGTCAAACCGTCGTACGCGCCGATCGCCCCGAATTCCCGCTCCGCGCGGGAGATCGCCTCGAGGGAGGGCGCGCTGTTGTGCGAAAAATGGGTGAGGACGCGCAAGGTGTGCCCGTCCCCAAGCCCGAGGGAGGCAAGTTTTTCGAAGGTCCTTGCGTTCTCGTCGAGCCCCATGTGCCGCGCCCCCTCCGCCGTTTCGCCGAAGAGGAAGGTGCAGTCGAAGGTGATAAGATCGTACGGGGCGCCGCCGATCTCCTTTAAGAAGGAGTAGCACTCCCCCGAAAGCGCCCCCGTATCCGAGAGGTGCAGGACGCGCTTTCCCCCTTTTTCGAGGAGAAAGACGAGAGGCTCCCGCGAGGTGTGCCTTGCGGGGAGGGTGTAGACCCGCCAGTCGCCGAAGGAAAGCTCTTCGAACGCCCCCACCGTGTGCATGTGGATCCCCTCCGCGACGACGGGTTTCATCTCCCGCCGCGTGCTCTCCGCAAATACCTCCCCGATCTCCTCGTTGGCGTAGATGCGGAGGTCCTTCGAGGTCATCCCGTGGGCATATTTGTATCCGCGCAGAATGAGCTCGTGCGCGGAAAAATGGTCCATATGCGAATGGGTGACAAGAAGGTATTTGACGGCGGAAAGGTCGACGCCGAAATACGCCGCATGCAAAAATGCGTCGGGCGGGAAATCGATGGAGAGCTCCCCGTCGAGAAGGACCTGCGCGCGGGAACGGATCTCCCTGCCGCGGCGCGCTTTGACGCCTCGGCAGTATGCGCAATTGCAAAAGAGCGCGGGAACGCCTTCCGCCGCGCCCGTTCCGAGATAGGTGATCTGCATCCCTTCCCCTTGGAAAAGCGAAAGTTACACTCTCGACATGTACTCGCCGGTGCGGGTGTCGATGCGGATGGTGTCGCCCTCGTTGACGAACATGGGGACCTGGAAGGTCGCGCCCGTCTCCACCTTTGCGGCCTTCGTGACGTTGGTCGCCGTGTTGCCCTTGACGCCCGGTTCCGCTTCGACGACTTTGAGCTCGACGAAGTTCTCGGGTTCGACCGAGAAGGCGTTGCCGTAGAGGAAACGAACGGTGACGACGTCGTTCTCGCGGATGTAGCGGAGCGCGTCCTCGACCTGCCCGCGGTTGAGCGGGGTGAGGTTGAATTCGTCGTCCATGAAGTAGTAGAATTCGCCGTCGTTGTACGAGTAGGTCATCTTCTTCGTCTCGACCTGCGCCGTCTCGAGCTTCATCGTCGGGTTGAAGGTCTCGTCGGAGAGGACCTGCCCCGTGACGACGTTCTTGAGCGTCGTACGGACGAACGCCGCGCCCTTCCCGGGCTTGACGTGCTGGAATTCGACGACGGTATAAACGCCGCTCTTGTATTCGAAGGTCGTGCCCTTGCGAATGTCGCCTGCCATGATCTGTGCCATAACTCTATTCTCCTTAAATGATTACAAAATCAAACAATTTCGCGAAGTCTTTTGCATGAAGGAGACGATGCGCCCCCCTTCGAGGGTGACGCTGTCCTCGATGCGGATGCCGACGCTTCCCGCAAGGTAGACGCCGGGCTCGTCCGAAAAGACCATGCCGTCCAGAAGTTTCTCCTCGCTCCGCGGGGAGAGCGTCGGGAATTCGTGGATCTGAAGTCCGATCCCGTGCCCGAGGGAATGGGTGAACTTGTCCCCGAGGGAATGGGAAGAGAGGAAGTCCCGCGCGACGGCGTCGGCCTCCCGCCCCGTCATGCCCGATACGACCTTCTCCTTGACGAGTTCGTGCGCCTCCAAAACAATTTTGTGGAGCTTTTTGAACTCCCCGTGCTTCCCGTCGTCGCCGAAGAGGAAGGTGCGGGTGATGTCCGAACAGTACCCCTCGAACTTACAGCCGAAGTCGAGAAGGATGGGATCGCCGAAGCGAAGTTTCCTTGTGCCCGTCTCGTAATGGGGAACGCTGCCGTTCTCCCCGAAGGCGCAGATGGTCTCGAACGAGACGCCGCTCGCCCCGAGGGTGCGCATGCGGTATTCGAGAAGCGCCGCCGCCTCCGACTCCGTCATCCCCTCTTTAAGGTCGGGAAGGAGGAGGTTAAAAGCGTCCTCCGCGATCTCCGACGCGCGGCGGATGCGGGCAAGTTCTTCGGCGGATTTTATGAGCATCGCCTCGCGGAAGGCGGGCATGGCGTCGAGCGTTTCGTGCCCCTCCTCCTCCAAAAGACGGAGGGAAGAGACGCTCACGAAGGGATAGGGAACGCCGAGGAGGCGATAGGGTTTCACGAGGGCAAGGGCCTCTTTTCTTGCCCCGGCGACGAGACGGACGTCGGCGGGAAGCGTCTTTTCCGCCGCCTCGTAGTAGCGCGGATCGGCAACGAAGATGCACTCCTCGGGCGTGACGACGACGTACCCGTCCGTCGAATAAAACCCCGTGAGGTAACGGCGGAGGAAATCGCACTCCAAAAAGAGCGCCTCCGCCCCCGAACGCAGGAAAATGCGTTTTGCCTTTTCGTTCAACATAGCTGTATTATACCAAACGCGCGCGAGGAAGTCAACGGTTTTTTCAAAGAAAAGAAGTTCTTGTCGCCGTTTCCGCGTAGATCGACTTCATGCGGGCGGCGTCCTCCGACTGCGTGCCCGCCGACTCGGAGACGATATATGGCTCGAGTTTTCGAAGAAGAAGGGCTTCGGCAAGCGGTTCGAATTCGGGGCCGTACGTCTCGTCCGCAAAGGTGAGGTGACGGATCTCCCCCTTCGCGCCGTACATGATCTTGGAAAAGTGCACATGAAAATTCTTCATGCGCTCATAGCCGAGGCGGTCGAGAAGGAGGTCGAGGCGGTCGAGGTAGTCCCGTGTCGATTTAAGGCTCCCCCCCTCCCGCGCGTTGACGTGCCCGAAGTCGATGCAGGGGGTAAAGACGGGGTCTAAAGCGGAGAGCTCGGCGATCTCTTCGACGGTGCCGATCTGGGCAAGTTTGCCCATCGTCTCGGGGCAGAACATGAGATCTTCGAAAGAGTTGAGGTAGATGTAGTCGCGGAGGCGCTTGAAGCGGTCGAGGGTGCGGGAAAAGGCGGCGGCGCGCTCCTCCTTCCCTTGCGCCGCGGGATGAAAGACGATGCGCCTTCCCCCCATTTCGCGGACCATGCGGGCGCTGTCGAGAACGTACCCGTAGGATTTGGAGGCCATCTCGTCGTCGGGGTTCGCAAAGTTGATGAAATAGGGCGCGTGGACGGAAATTTCCACCCCCATGTCGCAAAAAGCGGCGCAAATCGACTGCGCTTTTTCCTGCGTCATGCGGACGCCGCGCCCGAAGGAATACTCGAAGCAATCGAGCCCGCACTCCTTCACGAAGCGCGCCGACTCCTCCGTGTGCGAATAGCCCGCGGCGTAAAAGCTCTCGCTGTTGCCGCTCGGTCCGAACTTTATCATTGGTGTTCTCCTTTGCCCCGAAGGCGGGAAACGTCCGCCGTGAGCTGATTTTTAAGCTCCTCTTTCGAGGGGAATTTTTGTATGGCGCGGTAGTATTCGGTCGGGAAAACGCATACCGTCTCACCGTATAAGTCGCCCGAGAAGCCGTCGAGGTAAACTTCGACGGTGCGCTCCTCCACCCCGAAGGTGGGCCTTGCGCCGATGTTTATAATGGAGGGAAAGTTCCCCTTCGGCGTCTTTGTGATCCCGCCGTACACGCCGTCTCGCGGGAGAAGTTTCCCCCTCTTTTCGCGGAGGTTGAGGGTGGGAAAGCCGTATGTCCGCCCCACCGCGCGGCCGTGCTCCACTTCCCCCTCCGAAAAATAGGCGGAGGAGAAGAAGTTTTCCCCTTTCGGGCAGAGAAGGGCGTTGAGCGCGGAAAAGTCGCCCTTAAGAAGGAGGTCTTTACAGAGAGAAGTCGAAATTTTGACGGGCTCCCCTCCCACCATGCATCCCGCGGTTTTCAACACATGTACGGGGCATTTTGCCTTTTTAATAAGAAGTTCGGGGGTGCCGAGCGCGCCCTTCCCGAAGCGGAAATCCTCCCCGACAAAGAGGGCGGAAACGTCGAGAAGGGAAAAGACGCGGCGCAAAAATTCCTCCGCGGGGGTGGACAGAAGCGCCTCGTCGAGGTCGATCTCGAGGAGAATTTCGACCCCTGCCGCCGCGAAGATCTTCCGCCGCTCCTCCCGCGTGAAGAGCGCCTTCCCCTTGCCGCCGAACATCGTCGAGAGGGCGACGGGAAACCCGCTCCCCTTTGCCGCCTCAAGGAGGGTTCGGTGCCCGAGGTGCAGCCCGTCGAAGGCGCCGAGGACGAGGGCGCAGGGCCTCTTTTCCCCGATAACGCTCAGCATAGCTTTTTCTCGGGGCGGAGGACGCCGCCCTCCACCTTTCCGATGCCGTAAAAAGTTTCGCCGCGATAGATTTTATACACACCGTCCCCGCACGTTTGCTCAATTCCGACGCCGTGATAGTAGCGCTCGTCCTCCACCTTTAAGGCGGGGAACGGGAGGACGCTTTCGGTCGGAATGAGGAAGTTTTGCCAGTTCTCGGCGGTGAGAGAGGAGAGCGGAACGGCGTTTTCCTCGGTGAAGGGGCCGCTTGCGGTGCGGCGGAGGGCCGTCGTGTAGGCGACGGTGCCGAGGGCCGCGGCGACGTCGCGGGAGAGGGCGCGGATGTAGGTGCCGCCTCCGCAGACGACGGAGAATTCGAACTCGTCGGGAGAGGTCCTCCCGAGGAGCGAAAAGGAGAAAATTCGAACGCGGCGGGAGGGAAGGTCGACTTCGCCCCCCTTCCGTGCAAGCTCGTAGCTCCGCTTCCCGTTCACGCAGACGGCGCTGTACTGCGGCGGGACTTGTTCGACCGTCCCGACAAAGCGGGAGAGAACGGCTTGGATTTCCCCCTCTTCGGGGACCCTGCCCTCCCCTTCGGGCTCGGACTCGGCGTCGAGGGTCGGCGTCGTCTTTCCGAAGCGGAAGCGGGCGCGGTAGCACTTCTCTTTGGAGAGAAAATAGTCGAAAAGCCGGGTCGCGTTGCCGATCCCGACGGGAAGGACGCCCGAGGCAAGCGGGTCGAGGGTGCCCAAATGGCCGCATGAGGACTTCGTCAGCCGCTTGACCCTGTTGACGACGTACGCGGAGGTATCGCCGCGCGTCTTGTCGATGTTGAGAAAACCCGTCATACTTCCCCCGCGTGCTGATAGACGCAATAGTTGAGACGGTCTATGACTTCTTCGAGCTCGCCGAAGAGCATACAGCCCGCCGCAAGCGTGTGGCCGCCGCCCCCGAAGGCGTGTGCGACGGCGTTGACGTCCACCTTCCCCTTGGAACGAAGGGAGGCGCGGTATTGGCGCTTTCCCGATTCGAGGAGGCAGATGCTCACCTCCACCCCGTCGACGGTGAGGGCGAAGTCGACAAAGCCCTCCGTCACGTCGGGGGTGAGCCCGAGCGCGGAAAGCCGCGCCGCGGGGACGGTCGCGATCGCAAGTTTTCCGTCCAAAAGATAGCGGATACGGGAGACGACCTCGGCGTAGAGTTCGGCGCGGGCGCGGGACCGGCGCTTCATCGTCTCGTAGACGACGGTGCGGACGTCCGCCCCCATTTCGGCGGCGTAGGCCGCCTCGCGGAAGGTCGCGGCGGTCACGTCCCCGTGCGAAAAGCAGCCCGAATCCGTCACCATGCCGAGCATGAGGGCGTCTCCGATCTCCTTGTCGCCGCGGACGCCGAGAAGGCGCAAAAGCTCCGCGATGTTTTCGCAGTTGCTCGCCCTCTCCCGCACGAAGTTATATTTCGCATAGAGGGTGTTCGAAATGTGATGGTCGATGTTTATTGTGATCTTCTTGCGGAGGGCGGCGCGGAATACCCCCTCGAGGGCGCCGAGACGGCTCAGATCGCTCGAATCGACGGCGATATAGACGTCGGCGTCGAAGGTGGGCGCCGTCAGAATTTCCGCCGCGGGCGGAAAGAAGGAAAAGCGCGCGGGAATGGGGCCTTCGTTCAAAACTTCCGCGCGGACGCCGCGCAAAGAGAGAGCGCGGCGAAGCGCCAACGCGCTCCCGACGGTGTCGCCGTCCGGCCGCATGTGCGTAAAGATCGCCGCGCTCTTCGCGTTTTTTATGACTTTCGCAATTTCTTCAATCGTGTTCACCGGGGTCTTCCTCGTGAAGTTTCGCAAGGAGTTCATCCATCTTGGAGCCGTACTCCATGCTGTTGTCGGGTAAAAATGTGATCATGGGGACGGTGCGGGTGCGCATGACCCGCGCAAGTTCCCGCCGAACGAGCCCGGCACTCTCCGTAATGAGGGAAAAGGTGCGGGCCTTCTCCCCTTCGTCCGCGGCGTAGACGCTCACATACGCCTTCGCCGTTTTGAGGTCGGGCGCGACGTCCACTTCCGTGACGCTGACTAACCCCTTCATCCCCGGGTTGCGGTTTTTGACCTCCCCCGAGAGGATGGAAGCGATCTCCTTTCTCAGCTCGCTGTCGAGCCGCTCCGAACGCCTTGTCATTTCTCCTTGATCTCCTCGACGAGGTAGCATTCGATGAAGTCGCCGACGCGCACTTCGTTGAAGCCCTCGATCGCGCAGCCGCATTCGAGCCCGGCGGCGATCTCCTTCACCTCGTCCTTATAGTGTTTGAGCGTCTTGGCGTTGCCCTCGACGATGAGGATGTTGTCGCGGTAGATGCGAAGTTTCCCGCCGCGCATGAGCCGACCCTCGACGACGAGGCACCCCGCGACCGTCCCGACCCCCGTGACGGAGAAGGTCTGGCGGACTTCCGCCTTGCCGATGAGCGTTTCGCGGTACTTGGGAGAGAGCATGCCCTTCATCATCGCCTCCATCTCGTCGAGAAGTTCGTAGATGATGCGGTACGTCCTCACTTCCACGCGGCTGCGCTCGGCAAGGGTGCGGGCCTTGGCGTCGGGCCGAACGTTGAAGGCGATGATGAGCGCCTTCGCGGAGTCGGCAAGGGAGACGTCGCTCTCGGTGACGGCGCCCGCCGCCGCCCGAATGACGCGGATGTCGACTTCCTCGTTCGAGAGCTTCTCAACGGAGGCGCGGACGGCCTCGACCGAGCCCTGCACGTCGGCCTTTATGATGACGTTGAGGCTCTTCTTCTCCCCCGCTTCGGCTTCGCGGAACATATCCTCGAAGGACTTCTTGGCGGGGATGTCCTGTGCAAGCGATTCGCGCTCCTTGTTTTTGCGCTCCTCCTGTACCTTCTTCATGAGTTCCTGTGCGACGGCGTAGATGGCGTCGCCCGCGTTCGGGACGTCCTCGAGGCCGAGCACGGAGACGGCCGTAGAGGGACCTGCCTCCTTGACCGTTCTGCCCTGATCGTCGATCATGGCGCGGACGCGGCCCATCGTCGTTCCCGAGATGAGGTTGTCGCCCGTGCGGAGGGTGCCGTTCTGGACGAGGACGCTCGCCATCGGGCCCTTGCCCTTGTCGAGTTTCGCCTCGATGACGACCCCCTTCGCCTTTCTGTCGGGATTGGCGCGGAGCTCCTGCATTTCCGCCTGAAGGTAGATGCTCTCGAGGAGCTCGGGGATCCCTTCGCCCGTCTTTGCCGAGACGGGTACGACGATGACGTCGCCGCCCCATTCCTCGGGGACGAGCCCGTAGTTCATGAGCCCTTGCTTCACCTTGTCGGGGAACACGTTGGGCTTATCCATCTTGTTCATCGCGACGATAATGGGAACATCCGCCGCCTTGGCGTGGTCGATCGCCTCCACCGTCTGCGGCATGATGCCGTCGTCCGCCGCCACGACGAGGACGACGATATCCGTCACCTGTGCGCCGCGGGCGCGCATGGCGGTGAACGCCGCATGCCCCGGGGTGTCGATGAAGGTGATGCGTCTGTCCCCGGGAAGGGAGACGGTGTAGGCGCCGATGCTCTGGGTGATGCCGCCCGCCTCGCCCGCGGTGACGTTGGTCTTGCGGATATAGTCGAGGAGGGAGGTCTTGCCGTGGTCGACGTGCCCCATGACGGTGACGACGGGGGCGCGGACGACGAGGTTTTCCTCCTTGTCGGCGCCGTGCTCCTCGAAGAGGGTCTCTTCCGCCGTCTTGGAGGGCTTGTATTCGAGGTCGATCCCGAGATCGAGCGCCATGAGCGCCGCATTCTCGTAGTCGACCGATTCGTTGACCGTCTTCATGACCCCCGCCTTGAAGAGGCGCTTGGTGATCTCGACCGCCGAGATGCCGAGCTTTTCGGAGAGCTCTTTTATAGGAATTTCCTGACTTGTCACGACGGCGTGGTCGATGCGGATGGTCTGCGTTTCCTTGCGCGGCTTCTTGCCGAAACGGGCCTTGCGGTAGCCGCTCTCCTTGTCGAAGTCGCCGATGTTCGCCCCCTGACGGCGCTCCAAGGCGCGTTTGTTGACGGGGCGGCGTTCGCCGACGTAGGTCTTTTCGAATTTCTTGGAGGGATCCCTCCGCGGCTGCTGCGCGGGGATGGGCGCGGGCGGCGCCGTGCGCACGGGGCGGGGCCCCGCGGGTGAGGTGCGGGGCGGGAAGGGTCTGTTTGCCGTCCCCTGTCCGGGACGGGGCGCGGTGTAGGAAGGTCTTGCGGGCTTTGCGGCCTCTGCGGGACGGAAGGTGCGGCGGGGCTCCGCGGGCTTTGCCGCGGGGCGCTGCGCTTGCGGCTTTTCGGCGGGAGCGGGATTGGCCGCGGGCTTTTTCTGCTCCTCGGCCTTCTTCGTCTCCGCGGCGGCAGCCGCTTCCTTGCGGGCGGCCTCCTCCCGTTCCTTATTCTTCCGCTCCTCTTCGAGGAGGGCTTCCGCACGCTTTGCCTCTTCCTCGGCGCGGGCGGCCTCCTCCTTCTTCCGCTCCTCCTCGAGGCGGCGCGCTTCCTCCTCGGCGCGGCGGGCAAGCTCCGCCGCCTCGATCTCGCGGAGTTTTTTGAGAAGCCCCGCAAGCCGCTGTTCGCCCGAGGAAATTTTTTCGCGAAGCGCCGACGTCGCCCCGTCCTTGGGGAGCGCGCTCATTTTTTCGATGTTGCTGTACTGAGATGCCATAAAACCTCCGTTACCCTTTCCGTGCCTCTACTCCCGCGATGGCGCGGGCAAGATTTTCATCTCTCACGGCGGCAAGTTTGCAAAAGTCCTTGCCGACCGAATTTTCCAGCCCGTCGACCTCGACGAGCGGGCATGCGAATTTCCGCGCCAGACGCGCGATCTCTTTTTTCGTATTCTCCGAGGCGCTTCTGTCGGCGACGAGGACGTACACCCCGCCCGAGAGCGCCGATACGGCGTTGACGCCAAGGGCGATCTTCCGTGCCCGAAGCGCAAAGCCGAGGTATGCCGAGAGTTTACCGTCCAAGGAGTTCCTCCTCGATCCTCTTATACACTTCCTCGTCGACGGGACAGGAAAATGCTTTGTGGAGAAGTTTCTTTTGTCCGAGCTTCTTCGCGCACTCCTTCGACGTACAGATGTATGCGCCGCGCCCCGCCATCTTCCCCGAGAAGTCGAGGGAGACGGTGCCGTCGCTGCTCCGAACGATGCGGAGCATCTCCCGCTTGGGCTTTTCCTCCCGACAGGCGATACAGGTGCGCAGCGGGATCTTCTTCCCCTGCATGGTCATTCCGCGTCCGAAGTCGGCTCGTCGGTGAGGCCGAGGTCCATCTTGGCCGCCGCCGATTCGCTCTTGACGTCGATCTTCCAGCCCGTGAGCCGTGCCGCAAGGCGGGCGTTCTGACCGTCTCTGCCGATCGCAAGGGAGAGCTTGTCGTCGGGCACGACGGCGATCGCCGACTTTTCGGTGATCTGCGTGACGGAGAGCACCGTCGCGGGAGAGAGCGCCTTGGCGATGAATTCGAGCGGGTTTTCGCTCCAGAGGATGATATCGATCTTCTCGCCGCCGAGTTCGGCGACGACGGCGTTGACGCGCGCCCCCTTGTTCCCGACGCAGGCGCCGACCGCGTCGACGCGGGGATCGGTGGAGGCGATCGCCATCTTCGTGCGGTGACCGGGTTCGCGGGAGATCGCCTTGACGACGACCGTCCCCGCCTTGATTTCGGGCACTTCCTCCTCGAAGAGGCGCTTCACGAGCCCCGAGACGGAGCGGGAGACGAGGACCTGTGCGTTCCTGCCGCCGCTTCTCACCCGCTTCACATACACCTTGATGCGGTCGCCCGTCTCGTACCTTTCGCCCGGGACCTGATCCTGCGGGAGCATGAGCCCTTCGATCTGCCCCTTGCCGAGCTCGATGTAGACGTTGCGCATATCCACTTTGCGGATGAGCCCGCTCATGAGTTCGCCCTCTTTATCCGAGAACTCGGAGAGGGTATTGTCGCGCTCCGTCTCGTGGATCTTCTGGAGGATGACCTGTTTCGCCGTCTGCGCCGCGATGCGCGAAAAATCCTTGGGAACGAATTCCTCGGAAATGACGTCGCCCACCTTGGCGTTTTTATGCGTCTTCTGCGCCTCCTCGAGGGTGATCTCGCCGTCGCCGATCTCCTCCACCTCGTCGTCGACAACGGTGTGCAGGAGGAAGAAGCGGATGGTGTTCTTCTCGGGATTGAGGCGGACTTCGACGCTGCCCGTCTCCCCGTCCGCCTGCTTCTTGTAGGCGGAGGCAAGCGCATTGGAGAGCGCTTCGACAAAGACCTGTTGGCTGATCCCTCTCTCCTGTTCGAGATCGGCAAGCGCTTCGAAAAATTCCTTCTTGATCATGGCAGTAACTCCTAATTTATTGCTTGCGGGCGGCAGCCGCCCCGCTTAGACTTCGATGTAAAGACAGACTTTTGCGCACTTTTCGAAGGGGATGCGAAGTTCCTTCTCCTCGGCGGAGAGGACGACCTCCCCCTCCTCGAAGGCCTTCAGAACTCCCTCGTAGTACTTCTTCCCCTCGAAGGGGGCATAGAGGCGGACTTCCACCTTTTCGCCGAGGTGGCGGAGAAAGTCGCGCTCGGTGCGGAAGGGACGGTCGAGCCCCGGCGAAGAGCAGTTGAGGGTGTACGGTTCGCCGAAGGTGGGATCGAGCTCGTCGAGCGGCCCGTCGATGAGGCGGTGGAACTTTTCGCAGGTGACGAGGTCGAGCCCCTCCGCCGTGTCGATGTACACGGTGAGAGCGCGGGTGCGGAGGTCCCACTCCGCATCGACAAGTTCGACGCCTGCCTCGGCCGCATAGGGCGCTAAAAATTCCTTGACGGCCGCAATGGGTTTGACCTTCATGTCTCCTCCTTCATAAAGAAATGAGAGCGGGAACCCGCTCTCAATCTCTTTTCATCGATCAAGCAAGCCGATTATACCATATTTTTCCCCAAAGTGCAAGCGTTTGTAAGCGGTTTTTTGGGGAGATATGCACATTTTTTCTTATTCAGTCGGGAAGGCGCCCGCGCATGCGCACGAGCTCGATGAAGATCTTCGCCGTGACGAAGGCGTCCTCGAAGGCGCGGTGATGGCGGAAGGTGAACCCGAAATGCTCTGCAACGGTATTGAGTTTATAGTCTTTTAGAAGAAGCATCTCCTGCGCAAAGGCGACGGTGTCGTAGGCGCGCCGGTCGAAGCGGTAGCCCTCCTCCTCGCCGTAGTAGCGGATGAATTTGGTGTCGAACGACGCGTTGTGCGCGACGAGCGAACAGCCCGCCGTGAAGCGGAAGAAGTCGGCGATGACGACGCCGACGGGGGGCGCGCCGACGAGCATATCGTCGGTGATCCCCGTGAGTTCGACGATCTCCTCGGGGATCTTGACGGGACAGGCGACGAAGGTCGAGAAGCGTTCGCAGATCTTCCCGCCCGAAATTTTCACCGCCCCCACTTCGATGATGCGGTCCATGACGCCGCCCCGCGAGAGGCCGGTCGTCTCGAGGTCGAATACGACGAAATCGCGGGAGACAAACTCCTCGGGGAGGGGCTTGACGCCGAAAAGGTCTGCCTGAACGAGGTCCTCTTCGGGCACGGGAAAGACCGCCGTGTACTGCGCGGGGACGGGGCGGGAGGGACGGTCCTCGGGGACGAACCCTTCGGGCGGGGTGCCGAGGTCGATGCTCTTGATGCGGAAGGAGAGCCCGCCGCCGTAGAGTTCGTTGTCCCCCGTGAGGCAGACGCTCTGCCCCTTCTCGAGGGCGCGGATGCGTTCGACGGTCGCCTTCTTGGAAAAATATGCGCCGCGGAGCGTTCCCGTTGCGTCGGCGATCGTGACGGAAAAGTAGGGTTTCCCCTTCTTCGTCTCCCTCTCCTCGAGGTAGGTGATGGCGCCGCAGACGGTCACCCCCTGCATTTCGCCGTCGAGGTCGGAAATATAGAGGGCGGTGCGGCACTTCGCGTCGTCGATCGGAGAATAGTGTTCGATGGGAAAGGTGCGGGGGGCAAGAATGCGCTCTTCGGGGGGCAGCGCGGCGTGTTCGATCTCCCCCATGTCCCGCTTGACGATGCGGAATTCCCCCGCAAAAACGCCGCAGAAGTTGCGGGAAAGCATGGCGGTGAGGGCGTCGAGAATGCCGTCCTCCCGCCCCTTGTCGCCCGCCTCGGCGCCGACGCCGATAGAGAAGGTCCCGCCCGCCTCGGTGAGGGTGACGCGCACGTCGTCGGGGGTGACAAAGGCCGCAAACGCGGGGAATTCGCGGCGCATGGTATCGGTCAAAGCGCGGCGGACGCCCTCTTCGCTCGGAACGGACTTGATGACATGCGCCGTGGCGCGGAGCCCCTCCGCGTAGCGCTTGCAGACGCTCTCGGCGTACGCGACGTCCTCCCGCGAATAGGTGAGGTCGGTGATGAGGTGGAAGGTCGCTTCGCCCCCCTCCACCGTGATTTTCGTGAGGACTGCCCGCTTGAGCCCCGGGGCGCGGCGGATCTCCTCGAGAAATTGTTTACTCTTCATGTTCTTCTTCGGAAAGGAGCGCCGTGAGCCGCTCGAAAAAGACCTTTTCGGCCACTTCCGCCGCGACCTTTTCGTTGGGTTTCCCCCGCTCCATGATCACACAGCTTTCTCTGCCGCCGGCGATGCCGAGATCGCAGTCCTTTGCTTCCCCCGGACCGTTGACAACGCACCCCATTACGGCAATTTTCAATTTTTTATGAACCCCCGCGACGCGGGAATTGACCCGCGCCGCCATGCCCATGCAGTCGTATTCGCACCGCCCGCAAGTGGGACAGGAGACGACCTCCGTAAAGTCCTTTTCGAGCCCGACCGCCCGCAAAATTTCATGCGCGGCGACCGCCTCTTTCACGGGGTCGGCGGTGAGGGAGACGCGGATGGTGTCGCCGATGCCGTCGAGAAGGAGCGCCCCGATCCCGATACTGCTCTTGACGACGCCGCTTCGCTCCGTCCCCGCTTCGGTCACGCCGAGGTGAAGAGGATAGGGCGTCCGCTTCGAGAGCATTCGGTAGGCTTCGACGGTGAGACGGACGTCGGAGGCCTTGACGGAGAGGACAAGGTCCTCCACCCCGTACTTTTCGAGGATGTGTACGTTCATGAGGGCGCTCTCGACGAGGGCCTCGGCGCTTCTGCCGTATTTTTCGTAGAAGTGAGGCTCGATGCTGCCCGTATTCGCCCCCACGCGGACGGGGATCCCCCGCTCCTTGACGGCGGCGGCGACGCGGGCGATGTCCCCTTCCGCGCCGATGTTCCCGGGGTTGATGCGGAGTTTGTCCGCCCCCGCTTCGACGGAGAGAACGGCGAGTTTCGTCGAAAAATGGATGTCCGCGACGATGGGAACGTTGACTTCCCGCTTGACTTCTTTTATGGCGCGGGCGTCCGCCTCGTCGAGCACGGCGACGCGCACGATGTCGCACCCCGCCTGCTCCAAACGTAGAATTTGAGCGACGCTTGCCTTCACGTCGCTCGTTCTCACGGTCGTCATGCTCTGGACGGCGATGTGCCCGTCTCCGAGTACGACCTTGCCGACCTGTACCTTCTTTTCGCTCATCGGGCCCTCCGCGGCGTTACTTTTTGTCTGTCTCCTTCTTCTCCATCATGCGCTGGAGTTCGGTCATGAAGGAGGAAATATCCTTGAAGGAACGGTAGACGGAGGCGTAGCGGACGTAGGCGACTTCGTCGAGCTCCTTGAGCCCCTCCATCACCATTTCGCCGATCTCCTTGGAGGTAATTTCCTGCTCCATCGAGTTGTAGACGCGCTTGGTGATCTCCTCGACGAGCGCGTCGATCTTCTCGAGCGGGACGGGACGCTTTTCGCACGACTTGATGATGCCGCGCTTGATCTTCTCGCGGTCGAACGCCTGACGGTTGCCGTCGGCCTTGACGACGAGAATGGGCGCGACTTCGATGGTTTCGTACGTCGTGAACCGTCTGCCGCAGTTCATGCACTCGCGGCGGCGGCGGATGGTGCGATCGTCGTCCGCGGAGCGGGAATCGATGACCTTGCTTTCCGTACAGTTACAATACAAACAGCGCATATGCTCCCTCTTTGGTTCCGATCTTCGCGCCTCGAGGCGAAGGGGCGGGTTTTTATAGTTCCATTATAACATATCGCACGCGTTTTGTAAAGTGTTTTTCAAAGACGCGCGGCGCCTCGAAAAGAGCAGCGGCCGAAACCGCTGCTCTTTTTAGAGAAGTTATTTTGCGACGACGGGGTTCGCCCAGAGCGCGCTGCAGTCGTCGAGCGCGGCGGTGATGCAGAACACCCCTTTGTTGTTCTTCTGAACGTATGAACACCAAGCGGGTGCGACGACGCCCTTATAGACGTTCCCGTCGATCGTGATCGTGATGTAGTAGGCCTCTTTGAGCTCCCATGTGCCGACCTCGGTCCCCTCCGCCGTCACCTTTCCGTCCGACGTGAAGCTGTAAACTTCGGAATCGACGAAGGTATCTTCCGTCTTGTTCGTATGGAGGACGACGTCGTAGTCGCCGACGATGTCCTTCTCCTTGACGGTGCCGATCGTCTCTCCCGCATAGCGGTTGGGGGAAAGGCAGGGCCAGCCGTCCTCGTTGAAGAAGAGCTGACGGACGTTGAGGTTGTGGTTCCCCGAGACCCCCGTCACACCCTCACGGTAACGGGTGTGGTGGATGACGAAGTACTTCCCGTCCTCCACGAGCACCGAATTGTGCCCGAGCGCCGCATAGCCCTTGCCTTCGCTTGCGAACTGATAGTTCCCCGCAAGTTTGTTGCCCGTGCCCTTCGTCGCCGAGCTCATTTCCGTTCCCGCGATGTCGGTGTAGGGCCCTGCGGGAGACTTGCTCCGCGCGACGCGCATGTTATAGTCGGTGGAGAGGCTGCCGTCGCTCGTCATGAGGTAGTAGTAGTCGGTATCGGGGTTGTAGAACACGAAGGGACCCTCGACGCCCGAGCCGACCCCCTTCCAGACAAGGGTGCCGAAGCCCTCGTCGGGGTTCTTGGGAAGGCCGTAGTTCTCGCCGTCGTTATAGAGTTCCTTTACATAGATCCCCGCGTAGAAGGAACCGTACACCATCCAGAGCCCGCCGTCCTTGTCCTCGAAGAGTTCGGGGTCGATGGCGTTGGGGTGGCTACCCGGCGCGGTGACGCTCTCGACGATCACCTCGTTGTTGGAATAGGGCCCGAGGACGTTATCCGCCTCCACGCGGCCGATGACCGACTTGTTGCTTCCGAATTTGGCCGTCACGGAGTAATAATAGTAGTACTTATCCCCGTGTTTTACGACGTCGGGCGCCCAGATGTCGGGCGTGTCGCCCGTCTGACCGAGAATGGCGCACGTCTCTGGCATGGCGGCGGCGACGTTCTTCGAGCCGAAGAGATTTTCGGCCTGCCCGTCCGTCGCGACCTGATTCCACTTGATGAGGTCGGTGGACTTGGCAACGGCGTAGTGGGTGCCGAAGGCGTAGTAAGTGCCGTCGTCGTCCTTGAAGATGGACGGGTCGTGGACGGAGACTTCGTTCCCGAAGTCGGCGGAAAACGGCTTCTTCGCCGCAGTCCCGCCCGTCGTTTCGGGCGGCTCATCCTGTACGCAACCGCACAGCCCGAGCGCAAGCGCAAGCCCGAGCGCGGCAACGGAAAACGCGATCTTTTTGTTCATTCTTTTCCCCCTTTTTTTCCGCATGGCGCGGACGTTTTCTTATGCATAATTATATATGGCGCGTGCGCGTTTGTCAAGAGATTTGAGAAAATTTTCCTCTTCCCCAAAGTCGGGAAAATACACCCGTTGCGGGCACGAAAAAGGCGCCCCGAAAGGAGCGCCGACGGTCTTGATTTCTTAAAGGGAGGCAAGGTACTTTTTCATCACCTCGAAAAGTTCCTCGGAGATGACGTGTTCGATGCGGCAGGCGTTCTCCTCCGCAAGGGCCGCGTCCGCCCCCATCGCGACAAGGATCTGCGTGAGGACGCGGTGACGGTCGTAGATATCCGACGCCTTTTTGAGCCCCTCGGGGGTGAATCGTATCTCGTCGTCGTCGCCGATCGTGATATACCCCCGCCCAACGAGTAGCCCCATCGCGCGGGAAACGCTCGACTTCGCATAGCCGAGTTCGCCTGCGACGTCGATCGCATGAACGCTCGGATGCTTCCCCTTGAGAAGGAGAATGGTCTCCAAGTACATTTCTTCCGATTCGTGCGTTCTCATCTTCTTCCCCCGTATGCGCTTTCCCTGCGCTTTTCTCTATTATAGCGCAAAATTTTTAATTTGTAAAGGGGTTTCATGATTTTCGGCAAAAGATGCTCCCCTTTTCGAAGGGCGCCTTTCCGACATGGAGAACGCGGTAGCCGAGGGCCTCCACCGCTTGGAGGACGGGAGCGATCTCTTCCTCTTCGCAAAGGTAAACCGTCTCCCCCCGCCGATGGGAGGACTTTACCTTTTTTACGGCGGCCGCCTTCCGCACGGCGTCGTTCACATGCGCTTCGCACATGCCGCAGTGCATGCCGTCGATCTTAAGAGTGACTTTGTACATTTTTTCTCCACGGTTCGCAGCGGCGAACCGATAAATATTCTACACCCGAAGGCGGGGAAAAGTCAAGCGGGAGGAGGCGGAATTTCGGGGAAAATTTGTGGGTTTCGACGCCCAATGCGCACTTTTCGGGGGAAAATCTGTCGACAACTTTCCCATTCGGCATTATTTTTACGCCGCGGAAAAGGCGGATATGCGAATAAGCTGCATAAAGTTATCCACATTTTATCCACATTTTCCCCATTTTTATCCACGTTTCGACAAAAAACGTACGTTCGGGTCGAAAAATCGGCTGCATCGTTTCCACAAACGGAAAATTTTTGTGGATATTTCCTTTTCGGGGCAAAAACCGTTGACAAAGTTTCTCGAAACGGATATAATCTAATAATGTCGAGCGGGACGGAAGCGTCCCCTCGGATACGCGCTGTTAGCTCAATTGGATAGAGCGTCGGTCTACGGAACCGAAGGCTGGGGATTCGAGCTCCTCACGGCGCACCAAAAAGGCGGCCCACTGTCGTGGGTCGCCTTTTTGGTGCGCCGTTCGGAGTGTTGGGTAAGAATTGGCGACCCGGTTGCGGCGGCAGGGACCGCCGAAACCTCGTCGGGCTTGCCACCGCTCCTGGGGCGTTGCCGTTCACAGCGCACTGCGCTGTTGAACGAGAAATGGCGCGCCAGTTTCGGCAGCAGGGACTGCCGAAACCTCGTCGGGCTTGCCGGCCCTCCAGTGGGCGCGCCACTCACAGCGCAC
>CANQQM010000028.1 GCA_947626005.1 uncultured Clostridia bacterium | reverse complement strand
TCACATCTGTCAGCCCGCTGCAGCCGCGGAATGCAGATTCCCCGATCGAAGTCACACCGTCGGGAATATTCAGTTCCCCCGTCAAACCGCTGCAACCGTAGAATGCGGATTCCCCGATCGAAGTCACACCGTCGGGAATATTCAGTTCCCCCGTCAAACCGCTGCAACCGCAGAACGCCTGCATCCCGATTTCGGTCACCCCGCTCCCCAAAGTCACGCTTTCGAGTTCACTGCAACCGTAGAATGCGGAATCCCCGATCTCGGTCACACCGTTCCCGACCGTCACGTTTTCAAGCCCGTAGCAACAATAAAACGCGGCGGCCCCGATCGAGGTCACGCCGCTTTCGATCGTTACACTTGTCAGCCCAACACGATTGTAGAACGCCCCGTCTCCGATCGACGGCACGCCGTAAGGGATCGTCACTGCGCCTCCGATCGAATTCGGGATATGCAAGAACTCGGTTTTCGCTTTGTTATATAAAATTCCGTCTTGGCTGCTGTAATTTGCATTTTCTTCCGCGACGTCGATCCGTTCCAACCAATCACAATATAGGAACGCATCCTCCCCGATCGAGGTCACACCGGCGGGAATGGATACGCTTATGATGTCGGCACAGTTATAGAATGCGCGCTCGGCGATCCCCGTAAGGGGCAATTCGGAAAAATAGGACGGAAGGACGACCTCCGTCCCGCTTTCGATGTTGCCGACGCCTGTTACGACGCACCCCTTCCCCGTTTGGTCGTACGCATATTTGAGGCCGCGCGTATAGTCCCGAAGAAAGCCGCACGTCTCGCACTTGCCCTCTTCGTCGTAGGTATGCCTCTCGTCCGCAAACCAATCGCCGCACACGGTGCATTCCCGCCAATGGCTCGTATCGTTCGCCCGATACCTCTCCGCCGTATGGCTATGCGGGGCCGCCTCTTCGTTTTGCGGCCTCTTGCAGGCGGAAATGCCAAAAAGAAGACAGAGCGCCGCCATGAAAAAGAGGAGGAGCGAAAGTTTCTTTCTCATGCGTTTTTCGATACCGTCCCCATGCGTTTTTCCGATCGGTCAGAATTCGATGTGGTCGACGTCCTTACGCGGGGAGCGGCGGTAGAAGATCGCCTTGCGGCCGATGACGGCGACAAGCTCCGCGCCGAGGAGTTCGGAGAGGTTGAGGGCAAGGTTCTCCCCGTCCTCCCCCGAGGCGGGAAGGAGGGTGACTTTGATGAGTTCCCGGGCGTCGAGGGCGCTTGACAGCCCTGCAACGAGGTTTGCGGAAATGCCCTCTTTTCCGACCTGCGCGATCGGCTTTTGCGTGGACGCAAGCGACCGCAAATGCGCCCGCTGTTTGGATGTAAACATGGTTTTCTCCTTAAACGTATTCGAATTCCACTTCGCCGACGACGACGGTATCGCCCGCGGCGCACCCCATCTTCTCGAGCTCACGGAACACGCCCCGAAGTTTTAAGACGCGCTGGAAGTAATTCATCGAGTCGTGATTGTTCAGAACGACGTTGCGGCACAGCATGTCGACGAGCCCTCCCACGACGACGAACGCGCCGTTTTCGTCGCGGAAGATCTCGAACTGAGTGTTGTCCGCCTCCTCGAAGGCAAATTCGTCGGTGGGGATGCGTTCGGCGGGAGGAAGGGTGGAAAGAAGGGCGGAGATCTCCCGAAGGAGGGCCTCCGTCCCCTCCCGACGAAAGGCGCAGAGGGGTAAGATCTTGTACTGCTTCCCATAGCGGCGGCGGAATTTTTCGATGTTCTCCTCTGCCCCCGCAAGGTCGCACTTGTTGAGGGCGACGATCTGCGGAAGGGCCGCAAGGGTATCGGAATAGCTTGCGAGTTCGTCGTTGATGATCTCGAAATCGGCAAGCGGATCCCGCCCTTCGCACCCCGAAATATCCACCACATGGCAGATCATTCTCGTCCGTTCGATATGGCGGAGGAAGTCGTGTCCGAGCCCCGCGCCCGCCGAGGCGCCCTCGATGAGCCCGGGGATATCCGCGACGATGAAGCGGTTCTCGTAATACTCCGCGACGCCGAGGTTGGGAGAGAGGGTCGTGAAGTGGTAGTCGGCGATCTTGGGCTTCGCCGCCGAAATTTTCGAGAGCAGGGTGCTCTTTCCGACGTTGGGGAAGCCGACGAGGCCGACGTCTGCGATGACCTTCATCTCGAGGATGAGCGCATGCGGCTTGACCTCCACCCCTCTTTGGGCGAAGTTGGGGGCGTGACGGCGGGCCGTCGTGAATCGCACGTTGCCCTTTCCGCCCCGTCCTCCGCGGAGAAGGACGACCTTTTCGCCGTCCTCATAGACGTCGGAGAGGATCTTCCCGCTCTCCGCGTCGCGGACAAGCGTTCCGCAGGGGACCTTGATGACGACGTCCTCCCCCCGCTTCCCGAAGCACTGATTGGTGCCGCCGCGGCCGCCGTCCCCCGCGAAGTACTTCGCCGTGAAGCGGAAGGAAAGCAGATCGTGCATGTTCGCGTCGCCGAGGAAGATGACGTCGCCGCCGTCCCCTCCGTCGCCGCCGTCCGGGCCGCAGGCGGGCTTGCCCTTATAGGCCTTGAAGGAGTTCATGCCGTCTCCCCCGTTCCCCGCCTTGACGGTAATTTTCACTTTGTCGGTAAATCCGTACGTTGCCATACCGAAAGTATAGCAGATTGGAAGAAATTTGACAACGGATTCGGGAAGCTTTTTCAAAAATAACCGACGGATGTTACCGCATTTTGCCCTTTGTGCCCGCAAAGAAGGGCTTTTCGAGGATGCCCGATGTAATGAGCTCCTGCGCTTTCTCCTCCTCCTTCATCCCCTCCTCGACGAGGGAGACGAGGAAGGCGCGGCAGCCCGAGAGCGATCCGCCGAAGAGGTACAGGGCAAGCGACCCCGGGACGGTGTTGAGTTCGTTGAAGACGACCTTCTCCCCGACGAGGAGGAAGTCGGCGCGGACGATCCCTCTGCCGCCGAACGTCTCATAGAGGAGGCGGGTGCCCCGCACGATCTCCTCCGCCGCCGCCTCGGGGATCTTCGCGGGGATGGTGCTTTTTCGCGTACCCTCCCCCATGTATTTTTCGGAAAAGGTGAGAATGGTCTCGTCCGAAAAGACTTCTTCGACGGGGGAGAGCCGCACTTCGCCCCCCAAGCGGCAGGCGGCGCAGTTTAAGTCCCGCTTCCCCGTAAAATATTCCTCGACGAGCGCAGAGGTATCGAGGCGGAAACAGAGGGAGAAGGCCTCCTCGAGCTCCTTTTTCGTACTTGCGACGCGGATGCCGATGCTCGAACCGAGCTTTGCGGGCTTTACGATGACTTTCCCGACCTCCGAAAGGAAGCCCTCAGCCTCGGAAAGCACCGCCTCCTTCTCCGTTTCCCACCTACCGTCCCCCACCGAATAGCCGCGGGCGACGGGAAGTCCCAGCCCCCTTGCCGCGACTTTGGAGAGCGCCTTGTCCATAAAGACGGCGGAAATGGGCGGATCGGGGGAGGCCGAACGGACGCCGTTCCAGCGGAGGAGGGCGGCAAGCGTTCCGTCCTCCCCGGGGCCGCCGTGGCAGCAATTGAGTGCACAGTCGAAGGCGGCGACCGTCTTTTCCCGTCTGCCGACAAGCGTCGACCCCTCGAGACGGACGGGGAAGAGGGTCTTTGGCGAGAGCGCCTTGAAATCGGCGACCGTTTTAAGCTTTTTCGCCGTCGCAAGTCCCCCGTCGGGGAGAAGAAGGACGGGCACGACGCCGTATCCCGCCCCGCGCAGAAGGTTCATCGCGAAGATCCCCGTAATGACCGAGATCTCCCGCTCGTTCGAACGCCCTCCGAAAAAGACGGCGACCGTTTTTTTGGGCATGAAAAAAACACCTCCGATGGAATTTTCCGCCCCCATTGGGCATTTTCCCTCTTTGGTGCTTCTTTTCGGGTTACAGATATTTGTCGGGAAGGTCGTTGAGGAAGAGCACGCAATCCCCCTCTCGGAGCGTTTCGCCGAGCAGCTTTTCCGCCGCGGAAAGCGTCGGGACGATGGTGAGTTTCCCCTCCTCGCCGCCGCCGTCGAGATATCCCTTCCGAATGGGCAGAGCGCGCGTCTCGCCGACGAGGATGACCCCGTCGAGCCCGACAAAACTTTCGCCGAGGGCGGCGTTCTTTTTCTCCTCGAGCTCCCCGAGCTCGACGAGCCCGGGCGTCACGACGTATTTTGCGCCGCCGAAGAGGCGAAGGATGCGGACGGCCTCCGCCGCGCCCTCTGTGTTCGAATTGTACGAATCGTCGAGAATATTCACACCGTTCCCCTTCAAAAGGGTGAGGCGGTGCGGCATGGGTTCGACGAGGGGGAGGCGGGAGGCGACCTTTTCCGCGGGCATTCCGAGCGCAAAAGAGAGCGCCGCCGCAAGGGCAAGATCCTCCGCCGCATGCCGCCCCAGAAGGCGGGTCTTGACGGGGAAGCGCTTCTCCCCGAGCACGAGGTCGAACTGCGTCCCGTCGGGGGTGCAGACGATATTCTCCGCCCCAAAGTCCCTTCCCTCGAGGAGAGCCCCCGCGCGGTCGAGACTTTCCGCCGAGGCGCCGAGGACGACCGTTTCCGCCCTCTCCGCGAGCACGCCCTTCTCCTTTCGGACGGCCTCGACCGTGCCGAACGTCTCGAGGTGCTGGCCGGTGATCCCCGTGATAGCGCCGAAGGTCGGGCGGACCATGTCGCACAGTTCCCCGATGTCCCCCGTGTGCCGCGCTCCCATCTCGGCGAGGAAGATCTCGCAGTCCACCCCCTGCTCTTTGATGCAGCGCGCCACCCCCGCGGGGGTATTGAAGGAGGCGGGCGTCGCGATGACGCGGAACTGCGCCTCGAGGATCTGCCGCGCAAAGTGCTTGACGCTCGTCTTGCCGAAGCTCCCCGTGATGCCCACCTTGATGCAGGGCGACGCGGCCAGAACTTTCCCCTCCCTCTTTACAAAACAGCGGAGGCGGGGGACCTCATAAATTTTGAGAAGGCAATTGACGAGAAAGAGGAGCGTCGGAAGAAGAAGGGGCGCAAAGGAGAGCGGGGCGGCGCGGAGAAAGGCCTTGAGGGGAAGCGAAGAAACTTCCTCCGCCGCAAACAAAAGGCCGATCTGCGCCCCGAAGAGGAGCGCGAAGAGCATCAAAAAGAGGAAAACGGCGAGGCGGAGCGCCCGTCCCGTCCGCTTCAAGGGCACCTTGAGCGCAAAGCGAAAGGCAAAGAGAAAGGTAAGGAGAAGGAGCCCGTAGGCAAAGAAGGCAAGGAGCACCGCCGCCTCCGTCCCCGCAAAGCAAAAGACGAGGGAAAAGAGGGCCGTGAGAAGGAGGGCGGAGAGAAAGAGGAGGGAATAGCGCCTCTTCAGCATGTTCCCCTTCTTGTACACCCAGCGGAGCATCGCCCGCCCCGAATACCCTTCCTGCTGCAAGATCCCGAGAAGGGGCGCAGCCGTAAAGGTGAGAAGGAGGGCAAGGACGATCGCATAGGCCGCGGCCGTCAGATACATCTCAAGTGTCGGCATTGTAAAAATCCTCCGCCGCAAGCGCAAAGGCAAGCGGATCGTCTAAATGTGCAAAGTGTCCCGCGCCGCCGAGCACGACGAGGCGGGAGCCCCGCACACAGCTTTTGTAGATCTCCGCGGACGAAACGGGCGTCTCGCGGTCCTCGGAGCCGTTGACAAAGAGGACGGGGCGGGTTATCCGCCTTGCATCCTCCCTCAAGTCCTCGTTTACGATCTTCTTGAAGCTCTCCCGCATCACGGGAGGGAGAGTTCTGTATTCCGCGCTCCCGAATTTTTTCTCCGCAAACTTCGGAGCGATCCTCTTTACGAAGCGGTAGGCCCCCACGCGCAGCTTGTATTTTGCGCCGCGCCGCGGCGGGATCCCCGCACAGCCGACGAGCACCGCCCTGTCGAAATCGTACCCCCGCCCGAGGAGCTTGACGGCGACCCTCCCCCCGAAGGAGTGCGCAAGGACGTTCGCCCCCTCGATCTTGAGGAAAGAGAGCGCCTCCGCCGTCCAATCGGCATAGTCGCCGACCGACCAAGGCGCGGGAAGGGGCTCCGCCCCGCCCATCCCGGGGAAATCGAGCGCGGTCACGCGGTAGAAGCGCGAAAAGTATTCGATCTGCGGGAAAAAACTCTCCTTGGAAGCAAGGTACCCGTGGAGCATCACGAGGTCTTTCCCCTCCCCTTTCGTAAGGTAAGAAAGCTTCAAAGCTCCTTCCTCATGACGATGGCGTCCTCCCCGTCGGGATAGTAGCGGGTCCTGCAATACAGCCCCGTGAATCCGTTTTTGAGATACAGGATCTGCGCGGCGGAATTGGAGACGCGGACTTCGAGGAACATCTTCTTCGCCCCGCGCTCCCGCGCAATGTCGATAAGGTCCTCGAGGACCTTTCCTCCCCTTCCGCAGCGGCGGTACATCTCACTCACCGCGACAAGCTCCACTTCCGCCTCGTCGAAGGCGATGTGCATGCCGCCGTAGGCGACGATCGCCCCCTCCTCCTCGAGGACGGTCCCGAAAAACCCGTCCGAGAGAAAGCTGTCGGCAAGCATCCGACGCGACCACGGATCGGAAAAGCATTCCCGCTCGAGAGCCGCGATCGCATCGAGATCGCGGAATGTCCACGCTCTGCCGTTCATCTTCCCTCCTCCGCCGACGATTTCCGAAGGTACACGGCGGCAAGTTCCGCCGCCGAAGTCTTTCTCTCCGCAAGCGCCTCCGCCGCACGGCAGAGCCCCTTGGAAAGAGAGACGGTTTTCCCGCCGAGCCCTTCGATGGGGGCTCCGACGAGAATGCTTGTTCCCCCTTCCTGCCTCGAAAGGACCTCGGAAATGGGGTAGTAGCCGCGCGGAAGGCCCTTCCCCTCCGCATAGACGAAGCCGTGCCCCGCGTCGACGGCGGCGATCGTGTCTGCCTCCCCATCAGCGTATGCAAGGCAGTCGAAAGAGGTGAGCGATAGGGCGGGAATGTCCTTTGCGAAGCACATTCCCTTGACGGCGGAGATGCCGATGCGGATGCCCGTGAAGGAACCGGGGCCCACGACGCATGCGAGGAAGTCGCACTCCCCGAGGGCAAGCCCCGCCCCTTTCAGCACTCCGTCGACGGCCTCCATGAGGCGCACGGAATGGCGCATCGGGCAGAGCTCGTCAAAGACCTCCCGCCTTTCCCCGTTTTTTGCGACCGCGATGAGGCGGTCTCCGCTCGTATCGACGGCAAGAAACTTCAAAATTCGATCTCCCTTGCGCCCTCTCCGCTCCCGCGGATGACGACGCGCTTTGCGTTCCCGGGAAGGAGGGATAAAATGCGGTCGCTCCATTCGACAAGGCAGATCCCCCGCCCGAAGTAGTCCGCGAGCCCGAGGCCGAGCGCCTGCGCTTCGGAGGCGATGCGGTAGCAGTCGAAGTGAAAAAACCTTCCCCCGTACGCATTGACGTAGGCGTAGGTCGGGCTCGTGACCTCTTCCAAGACGCCGAGGCCCTTCAAAATTCCCTTCGCGAGGACGGTTTTCCCCGCGCCCATGTTCCCCTCGAGGAGGACGGTGTCCTCATCCGCAAGGGTCTTTGCATACTCCTCCGCCCAGGCAAGCGTCTCCGCTTCGGAGTGAGAAAGATAAACGCTCATACGCGTCTATTATAGCGCATGCGACGGGAATTTGCAAGGATTTTGCGGCGGATTCCCAAAGTGCCCCTCCCCCGCTTTTTTCTTGACTTCGGCCGAAAAATGTGCTACCCTCTTCTTATGCAGCCGACCGAAGTCGTCGCGGCGCTCATCCGCGACGGAGAAAAATTCATGATCTGCCGCCGTCCCGCCCATAAGGCGCGGGGCGGATTGTGGGAGTTCCCCGGGGGGAAGGTGGAAAAGGGGGAAAGCAAGGAGGAAGCCCTCATCCGCGAATGCCGCGAGGAGCTTGCCCTCACCGTTCGGCCCGAAAGGGTGTTCTTCCGCGTCCTCCATACCTATCCCGACCTTACCGTCCGCCTCACCCTCTTCGAATGTACGATAGAGGAGGGAACGCCGACCCTCCTCGAGCACAGCGAAATCGCGTGGATCGCGCCCGCCGAGATCCCCCGCTACTCCTTCTGTCCCGCCGACGAAGAGATCCTTCAAGCGCTCATGCGCTGATGCCTGCCCCCGCAGGCATTTTTGTTTTGACAAAATCTCCCCCCGTCCCGCAAAATGTGCTTCGATCCCCGCAAGGGCGCCGTCATAAGATAGGGCAAGAGGTAAATCATGCAAATTTCATCGCTCATCGGAAAACCCGTCCTTTCACCTGCGGGGGAGACGTACGGCTACGTGACAGGCGTCCGTCTTACCCGCGACTTCGAAAAACTTTCGACGCTTCTCTGCGCCGACCGCGAGGAGGAGGAATTTTTCCTCCCCGCCCGCGCCATCCTCTCGGCGGGGGACGCCGTCCTTGCGTCCAAGACCCGCATCCCTTCCCCCGTCGGCGTGCCCTCCCCCATCGGCGCATGCGCCTATTCGCACACGGGAGAGCTCCTCGGGTGCGTCGGCGATCTCCTCGTCGAGGAGGGCTCGGAGGCCATGCTCGTCGTCGTGAAGGGGGGCATCCGCACGAGCTATCCCGTAAAGAGCGCCTATATGGGGGAATCGGTCATTCTCTATCCGAGCAGCGCAGAAAAGGAAGCCGCCCTCCGCAGAATGCGCGGAAAAGAGCGGCGCACCGTAGATTCAGAAGCACCCATGTCCGAAGAAGGCCCCTCCGAAAAGCCGAAGAGGCGCCCCATGTCCGCCCATGGCGGCGGAAAGGAGAGGGCACCCATGCCCGAAGTTCCCCCTCTCGGGCCGACGGAGGAGGTCCCCATGCCCACGGATCCTACCCCCATGCCCACGGACCCTACCCCCATGCCCGCACCCGTGCCGATCCCGACGCCGGAGCCCCCCATGCCCGAAAGAGAGCCCGTTCGGGAGCCAAACCCCCTACCCATGCCCGCGCCGCAGGAGGCACAGAGAAGTTCTCCTCGGGCGGTCTGCCTCAACCACAACAACCTCCTCGGAAGGCGGGTCAAGCGCAGCGTCTACGACCGCTCGGGCATGCCTGTCGCGATCGCGGGAGAGCGCATCACCCCCGCCGTCCTCTCGGCGGCGCGGCGCGCCAACCGCCTTTTGCAGCTCACCGCGAACACCCTCACTTTCTCCTACTGACCGTCCTGCGTCCCCCCACGCAAAAGCGGCGCCCGCAAGTTTGCGGACGCCGCTTTTTGTCACCGTCAGAGTTTGTATTTTGCCGTGAGTTTGAGAGTGCGGGCAAGGCAGTCGTTGAGGGAACGCAGCTCCTCCTCCGTGAGCATCCTCCCTCCAAAGCCCGCAAGCATACGGGTGAGCGATTCGGCTTCGAGGCGGTCGGAGGGCGAAAGTTTTGCGCGCTTCAGCCGCTCGAGGAGCTCCCCCGCATGGGTGAGGCGTGCGCCGCTCTCCTCCGCGGAGGCGACGGGCATGTCCGTCTCGAAACAGCACACCTTGGAAGGGGCCGCGGGCATGGGTGCCTCGCCGAGCGGAAGGCGGAACTTCTCGTACATCGCCTCTTCCCTCTCTTCTTCCCGCTTCTTTCTCTTGAAGGGGATGAGAAGGAGCAGACGCAAAAGGACGGCCGCCAGCGCAAAGAGCGCCCCATAGAAGAGGGCAAGGGAAAGATCCCTTGCGGCAAGAAGCGCGCCTCCCGCAAGCCCCTCCGCCGCGGCGGCGAGGCCGAAGTACTTTCTCCCGCCGAGGAAGAAAAAGAGTAGCGCCGAAAGAAGGAGCGCCGCGGGAACAACGAGAAGCGGCACGAAATCGGGCACACTTGCAAACCATCCGTAGATGCTTTCGAAAACATTCATCTTTATGACCCCCGTTCAAGGATAGCCCCTTCCTCCGCAAAGACGCTGCAGTCTTTTGTCGGATAGGGGCGGATTTTGTCAGAGTTCGATCTCGCGGCAGGCGGCGATATTGACGATGCGGAGAGAGACCTTCTCCTCCGCCGTCCGCATCACCCGCGCGACGACCTTTTTGTACAGGCGGAGCTGCACGGAATAGTGCTGCTTGAGCGCCTCGTCCGTGCGCGAAGAGTACTTATAGTCGATGACGGTGAACCTCCCCTCCCCCTCGTCGACGATGAGGTCGATCGCCCCCTGAAAGATGACTTCGTCCTCTTCGGAGGAGGCGTACACGTCGGCAAAGTCGGAGGCGGGAAGAAGGGCAAGGAAGCTCTGTTCGCGGAGGGTGCGCTTGCCCTCGAGCGCCTTTAGGCACGGGATCTCGAGGATGGCATAGAGGCGGTCCTTGTCGAGAAGGGAGAGCATCTCCTCGGAGAGGAGGTTCTCCTCCCTCATGCGGGCAAGTTCCTCCCCCGCGTCGCCGCCGAAGCGGACGTGTTCGAGGAAGGCATGGTAGGCCGTTCCGCGTTCGGAGGTGGGGTCCATGTCGAGGAGACGGGTCCTATCTTCCCCCTCATCCTCGGGCATGGGTAGGACCTTTTCCCCGTGCAGCCGATGCATGAGCCCCGTGGCGGAGTCCTTGACGGGCATGTCCACGCTCCCCGCGTGGGGATAGGGCATGCCTGCCGCCAAGATCGCCTCGACCTCCCCCTCGTCCACCGAGGAGAGGAGGGGCTGCGGCGTCTCTGCGGGGAGGACGGTCCCCTGCCGCGCGGCGTCCGAAAAGGTCCCCCGCGGGATGAAGTCGGAGAGCCGCATCGCGTCGTCGGGGGAGTAGAGGTCGGAGGCCGAGGCCGCCGCGATCCCCTTCGAGAACAGGAGGTGGAGACGATAGGAGGCCCGCGTCATGGCAACGTAGAGGAGGTTCTTCTCCCCCGCGACGTCCTCCCGCATCTCGAAGAGCCTTGCGGCGCGGCGAAGGACGGTTTCGCGGTACAGCCGACGCGCGGGGTCGAAACTTCGGGGCGCGATGCCGAACTCCTCCGTGTAGGCGGTGTCGTCGCTGTCGGGGCGGTGGAAGTCCTCGTCGAGCTCGGTGAGGATGACAATCGGCGCCTCCAACCCCTTGGCGGAATGGATGGTGAGAACGCGCACGGCGTTCTCTCCCCCGCTCTCCGAAAAGTCGACGAAGTAGCCCGAGGCCGAAAGCTTTTCGAGGAAGGCGTGGACGCTGCCCGCGCCCTCGCTCTCGGCGACGAGCCGCCGCACCCGCGCCAGTCTGCCGCCGCCGTCCCCCTTCGCGACGATCTGCGCTTCGAGCCCGTCGGCAAGGAGGAGGACGAGCATCTCCGACGCCGTCCTCACCCGCGTGAGGTCGCGGTACTTTCGGGTGAGTGCGAAGAAGCGCCCGAGTTTCTTGCACAGGGGGTCGTTCCCCTCCTTCTGTTCGGAAAGGCAGAGCCTGCACGCCGCGCGGAAGGTCGACTTGTCGCCGCGGAGCATGTTCGTCCTGAGGCGGATGAGGGCGAGTTCACGGTCGGAAAATCCGCCGATCGCAGAGAGCATCGCCGTCGCCATCGGGATATCCTGTTCGGGATTGTCGAGGTAGGAGAGCCAGTCGAGGAGCAGCCGCGCCTCGAAATAGTCGAACACGTTGACGTTCGCCGTCGACGTGACGGGAACGCCGAGCTCGGAGAGGGTGCGGACGATCGCGCCCGCCACACGGGTGTTCTTTCGGACGAGCACGACGATGTCGCCGAAGCGGACGGGAACTTCCTTCCCGCTCTCGACGTCGAAGCGCGTCCGTCCGAGGCCCTCCGCGCCGCCGCACTCCGCGGCAACGATCTCCGCGACCGCCTCCGCCGTCGGGTCCGTCTCACGGCGCACCGCCGCCTCCTTCACCGAGTACACGCCGCGCTCCGTCTTTTCCCTCTCCTTCTTCGGAAGGGAATAGGCAAGCACTTCGCCCGCATGTCCCGCGTACCCGCCGCCCCCCGTGACGGGCGTATAGTCCCCCTTCATCGCCTCCGAAAAGACGCGGTTGACCGCGTCGAGGACGGCGTCCGCCGAGCGGAAATTGACGGAGAGGGTGAGATTGTTCGGCGCAAAGGCGCGTTCCTTTTCGGTGAAATAGCGCGACTTGCTCCCGCGGAAACCGTAGATCGCCTGCTTCTTGTCCCCGACGAGGAAGGCCTCCTCCCCCGTGATACAGCGGAGGATCTCTTCCTGCAGGAGGTTGACGTCCTGATATTCGTCGACGAAGAGGAAGCGGCGCTTCTGCCGAACCGCCTCCCGAACTTCCGGGTGGTCGGGATCGGTGAGAATGGCAAGGGCAAGGTGCTCGAGGTCGGAATAGTCGACGACCCCCGCCTCCCGCTTGATCCTCTCGTACACGTCCGCATAGGAGAGCGTGAGAGAGGCAAGCGCAGAGGCATACCGTCTTGCGTCGAGATAGCGTTCGCGCTCTGCCTCCTCCGTGTCGAATACGGCAAGCTCGGCGTAGATGCCCTTGAGGGAATCGGCGACCGCGCGGAGGGCGTCGATCGCGGCGTTTCCGCGCACGTCCCCCTGCTTCCGTTGGGGCATCCGCGGAAGAGCCCCCTCCTCCCTGCAGCGGGCGCACATCGAATAGAGCCCGCTTGCGTTCAAAATGAGCTCTACCCGTCGGCGAAGTTCCTCCAAGACGGGGATCCCCTTCGGCGCGTCCGAGGCAAGCGTCGGCGAAATCGCCGCGATGCGGCGGGAAAGGAGTTGGGCGCGGCGGCAAAACTCCTCAAAAAGGTAGCGGCTTGCGCGGTCGAAATCGTCGATTTTCGATACCGTTTCGAGCTTTTCGCGGTAGCCGCGTTCCTGACGCATGCGCTCGTAGAGCCCGACGACGATCTCTCGAAGCCGACGGTCCTTCTTCTTGCGGAAGTAGACGGAAAGGAGGAAGGTGAACTCCTCGTCCCCCCGCTCGTACCGCTCGTCGAACACTTCGTCGAGCGCCCGTGCGGAGAGGTCCCGAAGGCGCGCCTCGTCGGGAGAGGCGATCGTAAACCGCGGATCGATGTCCGCCAAATAGAAATAGGTGCGGATAAGCCGACCGCAAAAGGCGTGGATGGTACTCACTTCCGCAAGCGGGAGGGCGTCGAGCTGGGCCTTGAGCGCCCGCCGTTTTTCCCCCTCCGCCTTGCGGAGTTCCCGCACAAGCGCCGAACGCAGCCGCTCCCGAAGCTGGGCCGCCGCCTTATTCGTGAAGGTGACCGCAAGCAGCTCCCGCACGTCCGCTTCGCCGTTTACGACGAGGGAGATGATCCGCTCGATCATCACAAAGGTTTTTCCGCTCCCTGCGGAAGCGGCGACTATGATCTTTCCGCGCGCGGCGATCGCCCGCGCCTGTTCGGCGGTGACGCTCATCTCTTCTCCTTTTCGGCACGGACGATGCGGACGACGGAGGAAAAGCGCACGTCGCTCTCCTTCCGCGGTTCGCCGACAAACCCGCACATGCCCTTGTATTTACAGTAATCGCATACGCCCGCGTAGGGAGAGGGGGTCACATTCCCCGCACGCATCTCGCGCTCCGCCCCCTCGGATACGAGGACGGAATAGTCGAGGAAATCCTCGAAGTCCTCCCGCGGCATCCCCTTTTCGGAGCGTGCGCCGCCCTCGAAGAAGTCGCTCGTCCCCCCTTCCCCGAGGCGGACGTCCATCCCCGCGACGACCTCGGGATCGCTGCGGTAGAATCCGCGCATGCGGAAACGGGGCCCGTCCTCGCTGCGGAAGTCGTCTGCCGCGGGAAAGTAGAACGCCCCCGCCGAGACGCCCCCGCGCGACGCCGCCTTGAGATAGAGCTCGAGCTGCAACTTCCGCCCCGTGTAGTAGGCCGCGGCAGAATCGTCGATGGAACCCGTTTTATAGTCGATAACGCGTACCATGTCGCCGAAAACGTCGACGCGGTCGGCCGTTCCTCGAAGGGAAAGTTCGGGAAGGGAGACCCCCTCTTCCGTCTCGCGGACGCGGTAGGAAGAGCCCGCAAGCTGTAGATAGGCTGCGGTTGCGGCGGCGACGGCTTCCCCCACGATCCGCTCCCCCGCATAGCTCCCCGCACCCGTATCGAGAAGGGCGGAAAAGCGGGAGGTCGTAAGGAGGGAATTTGCCTCCTCTCTTGCCGCCGCGGCGGCGGCCTCCTCCGAGGGAAGATCGTTGAAGCGGCGGGCGATCTGTTCGAGCACGGTATGCACGAACGTCCCCGCGTCGGTGGAATCGAGCACCCCGCGCTCCTCGCGTTCGGTCACGCGGAGGGCACGGGCGGCAAATCCCTTATAGGGGCAGGAAAAATAGTCCTCGAGGAGGGTTGGGGAGATCTCTTTGGAGAAGTAGAGCTGCCCCGCCTCGGGCACATCGCCCTTCTCCGCCGCCGAAAGAAGGCGGGCGGGGTCGGCCTCCCCCATGCGGAGAAGGGCCTCCCGGATGGAGGCGTCGCGGGCAAGGGAGGAGGAAGCCCCCCGCTCTCTTGCGGCAAGTGCCCCTTCCCGTTCGGAGAAGAAGGCAAGCGCGGCGGGGGCGGGACGGCTGCAATCGTAGGGAAAGAGGTCCGGCCTCTTTTCGGGGATAAGGGCGCTTTCGAGGTAGAAAAACGCTTCGCTGCGTTCGGCCTCCTTCCCCCCTTTCTTCGCGGGATAGCTCAAATACAGCCGCTCCGAAAAGGAGCACAGGTTGAGCGCAAAGCTCTCCCTTGCGCGGGCGTTGACGACGGCGATCGCCGGTTCCACTTCGACGGAGAGCGACTTCATGCGGTCGATCTCGCCGTCCGTGATGACCGCCGTGTCCTGTGCAACGCGCGGAAGCCCGTCGGTGAGCCCCACCGCGAAGAGGATGTCGGCGCGGGCGATCTTGCTCTCGGTGACGTCCCCGAGAAAGACGGCGTCCGCGCGCCGCGGCAGCAGAGAGACAGAGAGGGCCTCGAGCCCGCTTCGAAGCAGCGTCGCAAACTCCCGAACGGTGAAGCGGGTGCCGCCGACGACCGCATCGACCTCGTCAAGCAAAGGGAAGAGGCGGTCGGCTTCGAGGAAGGCGCGTTCCTCTTCGAGGCGTTTTGCAAGCGCCTCGGTCACGTCCTTTCCTCCGACAAAGCGGTAGAGCTCACGGATGCCGTCCGTGAACGCTTTTCCGTACCCCTTGTCCTTAAAAAGGGCAAGGATGCCCCGCATTTTTCGGCGGCAGGCGACGAGTTCGTCGCGGTCGTAGCCGCGCACGGCGTCCCCCTCTTTGATCTCCCGACGCACCGCGCCGCGGTATTGGCCGAACTTCAGAAGATAGTTTCTGTAGCGGTCCCCGTCGCCGAAATAGACGGAGGAGGCGATCCTGTCCGCCTCGGCGGGAAGAACGCCGTCTGCGACCGCGTCGAGAACGTCGAGGACGAACGCACAGAAGGGATGGTCTGAAAATTTGCGCTTTTCGTCGGCGGAATAGGGAATTCCGTAGGCGTCGAACGCCTTGACGGCGGCAAGGCGGTATTCCTCCCCGCCGAGGAGCACCGCGATGTCGCGATAGCGCTTCCCCTCCGCCACATGTTTGCGGATAAGTGCCGCCACGGTATTCATTTCTTCCGTTTCGTCTGCGGCGGAAAAGGAGAAGATGCTTGTCGCGGGGACGGCCGCCCCCCTCCCCTCCGCCGAGAAGAGGGCGCGGCGCAAGCGCTCCGCCTCCCCCGTAAGAGAGCAGGGGATGTGCTTCGTTTTTACCATGCCGCATTCTTCGGCCGCTTCGCGGAAGCTCCTTTCCGCCTCGTTCGTGTAGAAGTCCTCCTCTCCGCCGAGGAAGATCCCCGTCACCGAGCGTGCCGAAGAGGCGGCCGCCCGCACCCCCTCCCGCGCCTGCCGCGTAAAGGAGGGAAAGGCGAAGAAGATGAGGTTGATATTCCCCACCTCCTCTTCGCCGAGACGGGAGGGGAGAAGGGCAAGGTAGCCGTTTTCGTCGAGGTACCCCCCTTCGTGCAAAAAGTCGTTGTACTTTTCGAGGAGGAAGGAGAGGTCTTTGAGTTTGAGGCGGAGAAGCCCCTCCGCTTCGTCGGCGCATTTCGCAAGCAACGCCGCGTCGACGCGGGAGGCGGAGAGCTGGGCAAGCGTCTCGTACACGGCCTGCGCCGCGTTCTTCTTGAAACACCCGAGCTCCTCTTCGTGCTCGAGAAGAAGCGCCTCGATCGCCATGACGGAGCCCTGTTTGGAAAGAAGGCGCGCCGCGGGTCTTTCGGACAGGAAGCGGCGGAAGGTGCTGACCTCCGTCAAAAACGTTCCCCCTGTTGCCGCAAGGACCGCCCTCTCCGCAAGAAGGGTGAGCCTGTCCTCACAAAATACGAGCGTCCGCTCTCCCCGCGCCTCGTATGTTTTCACCTTTTCTTGAAGCGCCGTGAGCGCGTCGTCGACCGTCGGTGCGCCGATGAGTTCCGTCATACCGTCTCCGTAGGAAAATTTTTTATCATTATACCATATTTCGCAAAAATTTCCCCGTATTTTAACGATTTATTTTTACAAAATCCAAAATATGTGCTATAATAAGGACAACTTTGTCCGACCAAGGAGAGATCCATGAAGAAAAAACAACTCGCCTGCCTCACGCTTGCCCTGCCCGCCCTCCTCCTTTCGGGCTGTATGGGCACTCCGTCGCTTGTCATCACGGCGAATTGGTATCGGCAGACTTCCATCCGAGAAAGCATCACGGGTACGCAGGAATCGCTCACCTACGCGGTGACGTACGACCCCGAGTCGGGCGCGAAGGATGCCGACCTCAAAGTCGAGTACGACCCCGGCACCTATACGACCTTCCTCGAGGACACCAACCTCACCGTCGGGGAGACGAGCACCGCCGTCTACCACTACCGCACCGAGCTCACCATCAAGGGCCGCTACCTCTATAAGGGGGAACGCGGCGCCGACTTCGAGGACAGCGTCCTCTCCGAAGTGTGGTTCCGCAACGTTGCCGAGGAGCTCCGCCCCGTCCGCAGCGTCAAGACGGTCGTCAGCACCGCCCCCGACACGAGTGCGAAGTCCGTATCGGACGCAAGTTTCACCTATCGCTATTCCTATGCCGTCGAATATGACGAGGCGATGACCAAGGCGACCGTCGTCTATACCGACCTCAACGCCGAAACGCCCAAGGCGGAGGAGCCCAAGGAGATCGCCCTCACGGGGAAGGGAAGCTATTTCGACAACGAACAGATCCTCTTCGCCCTCCGCGGGCTGTCGATGTCGGCGGAGTTCACCTTCCGCACCGTAAACCCTCTTCGGAACGCCCTCGCAAGCGTCGCGAGCAGCGGCGCCCCCACCCTCGAACCGCTTGCCGCAAACTTCACGATGAATACGGACGGCACGGAGGAAACCGTCGAGAGCCTCGATATCCAGAAGGTGACCATTTCTTACGGCGGGAAGAACCCCGGCGGATCGCAGACCCTCTACTACGCCAAGACGACCTCGGCGGAGAACAACCGCTACCGCAACGCCCTCGTCCGCATGGAGACCCCCCTTCTCAGCGACATGGGCACCCTCGTCTACTCCCTCCGCACCGCAAAATTCAACAGCAAGTGATATTCGTCATACAGAGCCGCCGCCCCCGCGAATTCTCGCGGGGGCGGCGTGTCGAAGTATCACCTTATTAAGTCCTCCGATCGCCGCGGCATTCGCCGCGGCGCTTCCAATAACGTCAGTATGACGAATTAGAATAGTAGCGGCGCGGGGCAAGCCCCGCGCCGCTACCCATTCGCTTGTTCTTTCAAACACTACGCGATCAACTCTTCTTCTCCCAAATGGCAATTTCGCCTGTTACATCGTCATAATGCCACCAGTTTTCGCTCTCCTGCCACTTCGCTTCGTCGGGCTCGACGTCGGAGAAGTAATATTTCGCAGCATTCGTTAAGCCGGTATTGTAAGAGCCGATTGAAACACTCTTCCACTTCGCGGGCGTTCCCTTGTAGTAGACGCTTTTAAGCCCGGTGCAATCATAGAACGCTACCCTTCCGATCGATGTCACGCTGTCGGGGATCGTCACACTCGTCAGCCCGCTGCAATCATAGAACGCTCCATAAAGAATTTCCCCACCTGTAACCGTGACGCTCTTTAAGGAATCGGGGATATAATAAGTCGTATAGGTCGTACTGCTCGTGCTGTTACCGTAATAATACTGAGTTACCCTCGAAGCGCCGGAAAAACTCGATTCCCCAAAAATATAGCCGAACGGATATTGGTAGGTGTCGTTGGCCGTCTTGCGGCTTCCGCCGACAAAGGGGATCGTCATGCTTTGAATCGAACTGCAACCGGAGAACGCAGACCGTCCGATCGAAGTTACGCTTTCGGGGATCGTAATGCTTTCAAGCCCGGTGCAACCCGAAAACGCACGGATTCCGATCTCAGTCACGCTGTCGGGAATTGTTACCGCGCCCTTGACCGCCTTCGGAATATGCATAAACTGCGTTTTAGTTTTATTATATAAAATTCCGTCTTGACTGCTGTAATTTGCATTTTCTTCCGCGACTTCAATCCGTTCCAAGTTGTCACAAAGGGAAAATACGCTACTTCCGATCGAGGTCACGCTGTCGGGAATAGTAATATTCGTCAGCCCGCTACAACCAGAAAGCGCATATGCGGGAATCGTCTTGACATTCTCTCCAAAGGTCACCGTCTTCAAGTTTGCGCAATACCCGAAAATCGGATAATCAGATGAACCAGCTTTGGTACAATTTTCTGCGTTCCAAACGACGCTTTCAAGCCCGCTGCAATGGGAGAACACACGATCAATAGTGTTAGGGATTTTTGCTTCCCTTTGGTTTGGCGGCATAACCGTAGCTATGCCGCTAAACTCTTTT
>CANQQM010000027.1 GCA_947626005.1 uncultured Clostridia bacterium | reverse complement strand
CCGATTTTGACGGTCGCAAGATATTTGCCTTCGGGAAAGTTTTCCATAATGTCCTCCTAAAAGTATTACTTTTCTTATATTATAAACTTTTCTTTCCGTTTTGTCAAGCAAAAAATAAGAAAAAATCGGGTTCCGCAATGGGAATCCCGATTCGTGCTATCTGTTTGTTTATATTGTAATTTTTATCTGACACCTTATTTTTGCAATACCCTACAACATACAAGAGCAAATGCCTTTACGCAGCTCAAAGCCAGCGGAGGATCCCGGGGGAGCGGACGATCTCGTAGTTTTGGGTCACCTCATTGTGCTCGGCGTCGAAGATGTGCACCTCGCCGATGGTGTTTTCCGCGCTCTCCTCCTCCAAAGTCAATACGCCCTCGACGGCGATCTCGATCGTATGCCCTGCGGCAAGCGATCCGTAGGAGATCCATGCGCTCTCCGTGCCGAAATTGCCCGAAAGCGGCTCCTCCCCCTTCCCGAGGGAGACGGAGACGCTCGAAACGACGACCGTGCGCCGCAAGATGCGAAGCGGCGCCGCGTCTCCGACGAGGTCGACGCGAACGGGCGAATTCTCCGTCGTACCCGTAACTTGCAACAGGGAGCCCATTCTGATCTCGTCGAGGGAAACTTCCCCCGCATCCGTGCGTTCTCCCGAAATGCGTATCGTAAGGGAACTTCTCTCAAAATCGGGCGGAAGCGCTTCGATGCGGTACTCGTCGCCGTCGTAGGAAAGCGGCGTGCCGTCGTAGTACTTGCTCATGGAGAATACGCGCACCAGTATGGGGCTTTTTACGCGGATCTTCCCCCATTCGCCGCTGAAAGCGTAGTTCTTGGAGCGGTCGACGCCGTCGCCGTCTAAAACAGTGAAAGTGAGGATGTTGTCGCATGTTTGGACGGCGGAATCGGTATCGGTGATTTCGATCCGACCCTCGGAATGGGCAGAGGCCAAATGCCCCGAAAGCAGCCCCTCCTCCGCGCTCTGCGGTGCAAGAAGGGTAAATTCCTCCCACTTTTGCGGCGTGCCGTCGTACACGAATTCTTTTGAACCCGTCGAGACGCGAACAAGGCGCGGAGAGACCGAAAGCCAACCGAGCGACGCATCCAAACGGTAATTCTTCGTGACGTCTAAGCCGCCGCAAGTTACCGTGACCCGCGCCTCATTCGGATAGTTCCCCGCCTCCGAGGCCTCCGTCACCGTTTCCGCTTGGATCGTATGCCCCGCAAGGGCGGGTTCTGAAAAGGTTGCGCTGATTTCTCTATTTCTTCGGGCGACGCCGTCGTACACCCACGAAAGCGAACCCGTCGTCACGATGATCGTGCGCGGCGTGACGCGCAACGTCCCGAAAACGTTTACGATATTATAATTTTGCGTAACATCCCCGCCCGTTTCGTCCGTAACTTGCACCGTAACGGTGACGGAATTGGGGATCGAGCCGACGTCGGAGATCTCGGGGTGCCCCGTCGCCGAGCCCGTCGCCGTATGCCCCTCCGCCGCGCCGTCGAGGGTAAACGTCGCATCCGAATGCGCCTCAGCGTCGTAGAGGAAATCCTTCGTCGCCGTGCGGACATTCAGCGTCCTCTTCTCGACGGTGAAGGTCCCCTCGGACGATGTAATTTCGTAATCGGAGGTCTTATCCTCCCCCTTTCCGTCGACAATGCGGAAGGTTTTGAGCGCATTCGGATAGGAACCCGCCTCCACCGCCGTAAAGGTTTCCGCCTCCAGACGGTGGCCGGAAATCAAACCGAAAACAGAGGGCGCCTCGGGTGAATGCGCGTTTCCGTCGTAGACGGCGGAACCCGTTGCCATGACGATCTCAAGCGGCTGTTTTTCGACCTTGAGTTCGCCGTATTCATACCCCAGTTGATAATTTCGTGTCACATCGACGCCGTTTTCGTCGAGGATCGCAAGGGTCGTCGGACGGTTCTCCGCGGTGCCGACCTCGACGATTTCGGGGAACTCGGCAACGATCTCGTGTCCTTCCAAAAGCCCCACAAGGGAGAGGATCTTAAGCGTCTTTACGCTGTGCGGCGCTCCGTCGTACACCCACTCGCCCGAGCCCGTCCCGACCGTTATCGGCCGCGGCGTGCGCGTGTACGTCTTTTCGGGAGAGCGAAGAAGATAGCAATCGGTCACGTCGCCCAAGGTCGGGCTGACGACCCGCGCGGCGCCGAGGTCGGCGTGTACGGAATAGCTGTAGCCGTCAATGGGCTCGAATCCGACCGAGGCGGAAACGAGCGCATCGTCGTAAAAAAGTTCGGCATACACTTCGGGGTCCGTCCCGTACTCCCCTTCCTCTCCGCGGATGAATACGTCTTTCTCGGCGGGGAGAATGGAATACTCATGCACCTTCCCGTAGGTCGCCGCCCCCGAGATGTTCTTCGAGACGGCACGGCAGCGGTAGGTCCCGACGCGGATCGGCGGGGCTTCCTCCCACGTCTCTCCCCCGTCGGCGCTGTATTCGTAGGAGACGGGGCGGAAGTACGCCTTCGCCTGCGGAATAAGTTCCTCCCCGTAGGTCGCTGCGGGGGCAAATTCTTCGCCGTGCACCTTCCCCGTGATCCCGACGATCACCGCCGCGGCGACGGTCGCAATAAGAAGCATAAGAAGGAGAATTTTTGCCGCATAGAGGTGGGCAAGAAAGCGCTTTCTGCGCTCCAATTTCCGCCGATAACGTAGATAGCGCGTCATCTTACCGTCAACCTCCCGAACCGCAGGGTAATTGCATAGTCGGAGGAAACGTCGTTCCCCTCTTCGTCGACGATCTTTACCGTCGCGAAATTGTCGGACGAGCCGCACTCCGTCTGTCCATCGCCGAAGGTGAGGATCGCCACATGCCCTTCGGCAAGTCCGACCACCGTAAATTCATCATGGCGGAGGGGTTCCCCGTCGTAGGATTTTTCAAAGGAGAGCGTTTCGATCGTCACTTCCCTTTTTGTCACTTCGAGGGTGCCGAATGCCGCCTCGAGGACGTAGGAATGCGTCACATCCCGCCCCTCTCCGTCTTCGATGCGAAGGGAAACGAAGCGGTTCTCCGTGACGCCGACCTCGTTCAGCGAAGCATACCCCTCCGCGACGACGCGGTGCCCTTCGAGAAGTTCGCCCTCGCGGACAAACACCTCCTCCATGCGAAGCGGAGACCCGTCGTAGACTTTTTGATAAGAGGCGCTTTCGACGACGATCTTATGGATGCCGCAGACGGCGCAGACGCTGTTTTTGAATATATGCTCCCCTGTAGGCGGCACCTCCTCCGTCTCGGCACGGGCGCACAGCTCGCAAAAACGCACCTCTGCCCCCGCCGTCCCGCAGGTTGCGGGGAGGATCGCGATCCACTCCCCATAGACATGCTCATGCGCCCCGGGGAACTTATCCCAAGGGAAGTTTTCGGGAAGGTCGTCCCACGGGACCTCCTCCCACGGGAAATCGTCGGGGATCTCCTCCCACGGGATCTCCTCCCAATCCACTTTATCCGTCGGAAAATCGTCGGGAAGTTTCTCCCAAGGGACCTCCTCCCACGGGATCTCCTCCCACTTTGTGTCGTCGGGAAATTCCTCCCAAGGAACTTCCTCCCACGGGAAATCGTCGGGGAAATCCTTCCACGGGACCTTTTCCCACGGAACATCCTTGTAGACTTCCGCCCAAGGATTGACCTCCGCGTCCGTCTTACCCTCTTTGGAGCGGTCGTAGCCGATCCAGAGGGTGACAAACCCGCAGGCAAACAGGACAAATAGAAGAAGGATCCCCGCGATATAGAGCGAAAACGAACGCTTTCCCATACCCCCTCCTACTCCGCAAGGAGCGCCGCACTCAGCACCTTGCGGCACTCACGCATCTCGCATCCTTCGAAGAGTTCGTAGAGGAATGCCGAAAACGTTTCGAGTTCCTTTTTGTACCTCGAAACATCCTTATAGTCGAGTTTTCGGAGCACTTTCCGTGCGAGGACGGCGTCGAGCGCCTCCTCCTCGGTGCCGCCGCAGGCGACATAGACGGGAACAAAACTTAAGATCTGATGCAAAATCCGGTTGCCGAAGGAGATCTGAAGGCCGTTTGCAAGCGCTTCGTCGACGGCGGAAAGCCGCGCAAGATTTTCCTTGGAGACAGGCTGCTCTTCCGCCTCTTTGACGAGGCGGAGAAAATCCGCATACGGAAGATAGATTGGGGTCCCCGCCTCGGCTTCGAAGGGCTGCGTCTTGCCGTCGAGGCGCAGGATCATCGCACGGTCGTACACCTTGTCCGAGATCGGATAGGCGGCGTCGTGACTGTTGACGGTGCCGACGAACCACATATTTTCGGGCAATTTGATCGCCCCGTTTTTGAGGCCCGAAGGGTCGCTCTCCCATGTGTCCGAGACGATCTCGAGGTAGCGCGACTCGGGGTTCGGGATCTCGAGGAGGGACAAGAATTCGGCGAAGTAATATTCGACCCGAGAAAGATTCATCTCGTCGAGGACGGTGATGAAGATCTCGTCGCTCCCGTTCGCCTCGTACATCTTGCGGAAGAGGAGCGTTTCGTTGAATTTCTTCGTGAATTCGTTGTAATAGCCGAGAAGATCGCTCCGCTCCTTCCACGTCGGCTGAACGGGGACGACGGTCGAGGGATTGCCGAGGAATTCGCCGAATGCGTAGGCAAGCGACGTCTTTCCGACGCCCGACATCCCTTCGAGGATGAGAATGTGCGAAACGGCGACGCCCGCGACGAACGCACGAACCTCCGCCTCGCTGTAATAGAGCCCGAGCTTCCCCGCGGAAAAGGCGCAAAAGCGCTCGCAGAGCTCGCGGAGGGAGGAAATTTCTCCGCGCTCCCCCTCTTCCCTCTTCTCGACGGAAAGGTCGAAGCGCACGGGTCTTTGTGCCTCCGCTTTGGCAAACGCCCTGCGTTCCGCCTCGATCGCATGCGTCAGCCCCTTCTCCCACTTCGCGCGAACGGCGTCCGTCTTTCTTCGCCGCAGTACATAGAAGAGCAGGAAGATAAGGAGAAGGAAGGGGAAAGCAAGTCCCCAGAAGAGCACGAAAACACTCTTCGCGCCGAATTTGAAATAGGTGAGAACGGTCAGGATCGCCCCTTCGAGAAGCCCCCGCGCCTCGAGGTAGATGGCGAGCGCAATGCACGACCCGCCGAGGAGAAGAACGAGGGCAAGCAGGATCGCGGAGACGACGGTCGAGGCCCCGGCTTTATGAATTCTCTTCATATTCGCCTCCCTCCCGACGGGAATGGAAGAGCTCCGAAAGGAGGGATGCGTACATCTCCTTCCGCATCCGCTTCTTCGCCGCCCTCCACGACGATCTCAAAAGTTCGCCGAGCGCCTCATATTCGCGCTCGAGCTTACAAAACGCCTCCTCTTCGCTGTAGTCCTCCTCGGGAGGAAGCCCCTGCTCTTCCCGCATGGCGCCGATACGCGCTCTGAGAAGTTCGGCTGCTAAACCCTTCTTTTCAAGTTCCTCTCGAAGAGCCTCCGTTTGGCGGGAGAGCTCCTCCGCCGCCTCACGCTGTATGGAGAGCTGTTCTCCATAGGCCGCGGCGAGCGCTTCGCGCTCTTTTTGCGCAGTCTCGCGCGCCTCGGCGAGTTCCGCGAGTACCCCCCCCCTCCGAATTTCCGCTTCGGCATTTTCCGCTTCGCGGCGCTCTTCGGACTCCTTCAGGCGGGCGCGGCATTCTTCGAGCTCCGCCGAAAGCCGACGGACGGTATTTTGAAGCTCCGCGTTTTCCGCCTCACGGGCTTTGAGCGCAGCCGAATCGCCCTCAAGGGTATGAGCGTATTCCTCGAGCGAAAGAAGGTAGCTTTCCGCCTCCCCTCCAAGCGACCCGACTTTTTCGCGGAGACGGGCAAGTTTTTCATGCGCTTCGCGCTCTGTATTCTCCCTTTCGAGCGCATTCTCGGCGCGGAAGACCTCTTCGTACTTCTCGTTGAGCCCAAGCCCCTCTTTTCGGGCAAGGAAGGAGGAAATGGCGGCGGAAAGCGCAAATTCCCGCCTCGTTTCCTCCGAAAGCGGGACTTCTACCCGCTCCGTCTCGAGCGAATACCCCTCCTTGTCGTAACTTATCAAAAATTCATACAGCAGGACGGCCTCCTTGAAGTTCGCGTCCATCCGCATGATGTTCGTCTTGGTCACGACGGAGATCATCTTGTCCTCTTTGGCAAGCTCCGCCATGAGCGGCGTCTTTAAGTAGAAGTTGATGGAGCGGACAAGCGCCTCTGCCCTCCGCATCAGGGGATCGGCTGCCCCGCTCCCTTCTTCCCGCTCCTCCTTTAAGGAGACGTTCCAGAAGAGTTTCCGCTTCTCGGCAGCGATCGTAAGGGAGGCGGTGTATTCCCCGCGGTACGCCCTCTTCTCCCTCTCAATGCGGTTGTACTTTTGATTGACGAATTCCTTCGCCATCGTGAGGACATAGAAGAGGAAACGGTTCTCGTAGGTCGCGTAGTCGTTGAGCCGCTCCACCGTATAGAGTTTGTCGGGAAGGAGTTCCTCCCCCTTCTGCCCCTTTGTGATGAGGTTGCTGTGCCGCGCAAGGTGCTGTACCGACTCCCGCGAGACGCGCTTGACCTTCTCGATGGGCAGGATATCCCCCTCCGAGCGGATGAACTGCCTCTCCTCGTCAATGGCGTTTGCGATGAAGGAGACGCCGCGCTCGACGGCTTCGATCCAATCCTCGGAGACTTTGCAGACCGTCCTCACGACGGAAAGCCGCTCCGTCCCCTTGGCGGCAAGATAGGCGTCCGAAAACAGGCGGAAGTCGCGCTCCTTGGAGAGCGCGTCGCGGAAAATACGAAGATTGCGATAGAGAGATTGGGACATAGTGTACTCCGTCAGCTGTTTTTCGCCGCTTTCGCGACGGCGGCGGCGCACTTCTTCATCGCGCCGACGCCGAAGAGTTCGTCGAGGTAGGCAATGAGCGCATCCGCTTCCGCCTTACGGTAGGCAAGGTTCTTCCCCTCGAGTTTTCGAAGGACCTTCTTCGCAAGGATATCGTCGAGCGCGTCCGTCTGGCTCCCGCCGCACTTCTCGTAGATGGGAAGGTAGCTTAAAATTTGCTTCATGATGCGGTTCCCGAAGGAAATGCCGAACGCCTCGCGAAGGTAGGCGTCGAGAAGATCGAGCCGATTTAAGTCCTCTTCGGAGACGGGGACCGTTCGGACTGCGTCAAGGGCCGCCTTTTCGAACGCTTCGGCGGAGACGGGCATGGGCGGCGTATCGGGCGCCTCGAAGCTCTCCGCCTTATGATCGAGGTCGATGATCATCGTGCGGTCGTACACCTTGTCCGAAATGGAGAAGGTGGAATCGTCGTTGTTGGCGGTCCCGAGGAACCACATGTTCCCGGGGAGTTTCACGGCGCCGTCCTTGAGCGCCTCTGGGTCGTCGTCGCGGCGGTCGGAGACGATCTCGAGATAGCGCGACTCGGGGTTCGGGATCTCCATGAGCGACAGAAATTCGGCGAAATAGTACTCGACCCGCGCTATGTTCAGCTCGTCGAGGACGGTCACATAGATATCCTCTCTGCCGTTTGCCTCGTACATCTTCTGAAGGAGCTGGGTCTCGTTGAATTTCTTCGTGAACTCGTTGTAGTAGCCGAGGAGGTCGCTCCGCTCCTTCCACATGGGCTGAACGGGAACGATGACCGACGGATTGGACAAAAATTCGCCGAAGGCGAAGGCAAGCGACGTTTTCCCCGTGCCCGACATCCCCTCGAGAATGAGGAAGTGGGAGACGGCAAGCCCCGCGACGAATTCACGCACCGTCGAAATTTCGTAGTAGAGCCCGAGGCGGCTTGCGGCGAAGTTTCGGAAGCGTTCGCACAGCTCTTCGAGGGTAAATTCCGCCGTGAACGCCGTCTTGGGCGTCGTTTTTCTGCGCTCGTCGATGAGCCGAAGCATCTCGAAGCGGGAGCCGCTCTGTGCTTCCTCCGCCTGCTTTTCCGCCTTTTCGGCGCTCTCGTCGAGGCGCATCGTAAGATTGGAGAAGCGGCGCTCGTTGACCATCGTCGCGATGATGATGACGAGCATGAGAAGGACGAGAAAGGTCATATAGACGATGATAAACGCGGGGCGTTTGATCGCCGTCCAGATCTGTCCCAAGGAAATGAGTAGCGCGGATAAAGGTGTCATTTGTGATCTGTTTCCTTATCGTATTTTTGTGTTCTATCCGAAATATCCCAAATCGCCGTCGATCGCCCTCCCGCGTCGAACCATAGGAGGGTGCATGCGGCGATGGGAAGAAGCACGAACGCCGCCGCGCCGACGGTAAAGACGACGGACTCGAGCGTCCCCCGTTCCAAGACGGAAAGGAGGGTATAGAGCGTCACGGTAAAGGCAAAGAGCGCGGCGGGAACGAGGGTCGAGACCGCCCTTCTTACCCCGCGCCGTTTGCGCTTGAAAAAGAGAAGGACGCACAGGGCGACGAGCTCGAGCCCCACGCCGAGAAGAAGCGCCTTCTTCCCCCTTGAGAACTTGAGTTTTGCAAGGATGAGGTATTCAAGGAGCATTGTCAAAATGACGGTCGCCGCCGCGATCGCAAGGACGAGGACGACATAGGCGACCGACCAGACCGCACGGTCTGCCCTCTCCCCCTCCCTCGGTTCTCTCTTCGGCCGTTCGGAAGGAGGCGTTTCCCCCTGCCTTTTGCGCCGTACAAAGTACATCGCAAGGAAGGTTCCTTCCCCGATCAGAAAGACGCCGACCGCGATGAGGGAGAGCCACCAAAGCGGGAAAGAGACCTCTTCCGCGGGCCCGATGAAAAAGGAATTGCGTGCGCGGAAGCAATACGCCGCGACCACCCACGAAAAGACAGTCGCGACCCCGCCGAAAAAGACGGAAAAAGCCGTCATATACACAAAAGAACGGCGGGAAGAAATTTTCCCCGCCGAACGCACCGTTTGAATAATTTTCGGTAACGAAAAAAGGACGGCGCTTCCCACATATGCGATTCCGATTGCGAGCCACAAGATCCAGTATTTCATTCCGTCGTCCTTTCGGTTTTCAAAAACAGCCCTCAGGCTATCTTTATTATAGCGGAATTTGCCGAAAAAGGCAAGAAGTTTTACTTGCCAAACCGCACCAAAATGGGAAAAGACGTTCATTTTTGCCAAAACAACGCAAAAAGGGAGGCGGCTTTCGTCGTCTCCCCCGCCCCCTTGCGGCGTATCGCTTGCCCCGAGACCCGAAGCGGAAGAAAGGGTTATTCGATCGAAGCGTAGCGATCGGGAGTACCGCGTCGCCGCAAGACGAATGTTGAAAGAGCTTGCTTTCGGACAAACTCTTTGCTTTGAGGCTACGGCTCCGATTTGTTGCGTTTTTCGTTAAAGTGTGATCCAAACAAGATCGATTAAGTCAAAATTTACGAATATTGGATTCTTTTCTCCCTTTTCTCGGAAATGGGTTGACATTTCCGAGAATTTGCGTAAAATGGATATATAAGGTTTCTAAGAAGTAGCAGAAAATCTGCCTCGGCTGCCGCAAGAAGCGTTCAGCTTTACGCGATGAAGGAGACCCGTGAAATACGGTGTGGGCAGTCCTTCCTTAGAGACCTTTTTTCATGCCCTTTTTCTGCCGTATTACATTGACATTTCCGAAAATACGAGTATAATAGAAGTCAAGAGGCTGATTGACGACAGAAATTATGCACCGCGCTCGCTGTCGCAAGGAATGGAAGGAACCGCGCGGCTTCCCGATCGGTCCTCGTCTTTTCTTACATTTGACGTATAATAATAGGTGAAAGGCGGTTGCATAGGGAAATCTGCCTATGCGTAAAAGTCGGTCAAGGAACTCGCATCGACTGATCCGCTTTTTTTATTTACGGATCTCTATTTGAAATTTTCTGCTCCCAACGTATTGACTTTTCGAAAATTTCGATTATAATGACAGACGGTACGACAGCAGAAATTTACCGCTTCACTGCAAAGGAATGGAGAGGATGCGGGTCTCCCGTACCGCCAAAGACGACCTTAAGGCCGTCTTAATTTTTTATTTTGAAAACAAGCCCGACGGATTCATGCACTCCGAAAACGGCGGCGGGGAGGTCCCCTTTCGCGGTCTTTGAAGAGAAATAAATTTTTTATGTAAAATTTGTTGACAAGACAACAAAAAAGGACTATAATCGACGACGAACGCGGGAGATAGGCAAGTCGGGACGAACTTTCCTCGGCGGAAGCGCCCCTCCCGCACGGAGCATTCGGCTATGATCAAAATTCTCATCGACAGCGCCTCCGACATCGAACAGGCGGAGGCGGAAAAGTTGGGCGTCGAGCTTCTTCCGATGGAGATCCGCTTCGGCGAAGAGAGCTATTTCGACGGGGTCGACCTCTCCCACCGTCAGTTTTTCGAAAAACTCATCGAGAGCGCCGACTTCCCGAAAACGAGCCAAATCAACGAATACCGCTTTACTTCGGCGTTCGAAAAGCTCACCGCAAACGGCGACCAAGTCATTGCGATCACCATCTCTTCCAAGCTCTCGGGGACGTTTGCCTGTGCCAAAAAGGCGGCGAAGCGCTTCCCGGGGCGGGTGTTTGCGGTCGACAGTCTGAACGCCGCCACGGGAGAGCGCATCCTGTGCGATCTTGCGCTTCGTCTCATCGAAAACGCTTCCGACGCCGCTGCCGTCGCCGCTTCCCTCAACGAATACAAGAAGAAGATCCGCGTCCTCGCCGTCGTCGATACACTGAAATACCTCAGAAAGGGAGGGCGCATCTCGAGCGTCACGGCGTTTGCGGGAGAAATGCTCGCCGTAAAGCCCGTTGTTTCGGTCGTGGACGGGGAGGTCAAACTCGTCGGGAAGGCGATCGGCAGCAAGCGGAGCAACAACCTCCTCATGCAGCTCGTGCAAAAGTGCGGCGGGATCGACTTCACGATGCCCTACGGGCTGATGTATTCGGGGCTCTCGGACGAATACCTCAAAAAATATGTGGAGGACAGCAGACCCCTGTGGGAAGGGCAAGTGAAAAGCACCGACCTCATGCCCGTCTACCTCATCGGAAGTACGATCGGAACGCATGTCGGCCCGAATGCCGTCGGCGTCGCCTTCTATCAAAAATAATCGGAAAAATTCCCGAAATACTCTCCCCCAAGTCGTTGACGGGGAAACAAAAATTCGTACCCCATTCGGTGATTTTATGCAACAGCGATACGCAACTTTCTCTCTTCTCCTCATCAATATCACACGGTGCGTCCAGCGCATCAAGAACGTCGAAATGGCGGCGCTCGGCCTCAAGGGGCGGGAGGTGCAATGCCTTTTTTCCCTCTTCCAATGCAGGGAGGGCGCGACGCTCAAACAGCTCTGCGAGATGTGCGGAGAGGACAAGGGCATGATGTCGAGAACGGTCAAACAGCTCACCGCGGAGGGCCTCGTCTTTCTTCGTCGGGACGGCGAAAGAAAGTACCGAAACCCCATCCTCCTCACGAAAGAGGGAGAAAAGGTCGCGGAGGTCGTCTCGGAGAAGATCTCCGAAAACCTCGGGCGGGCAAGTTGCGGCATCTCCGACGGAGAGCGGGAGGAACTCTACCGCCTCCTCGGGATCGTCTCGGAAAATCTTACGGAAATTTGCAGGGCGGGCTCTGCCCTCTGACGGCGCCCGAACCTTTTGGAGGGTTCTATGTGTAAAAATCTTTTGACGCAACTCATCTACCGCGTGGTCCTATGCGTCGTTTCGGCGTTTGCCTGCCTGCTCTCTCTCGGGATCTTCTATATCGGCGTCAACGGCGGGAACGAATTTTCGTGGGGCTTCCTCAAGTACTACACCAATCTCAGCAATTACTTCGTTCTTGCCGTCTCCGTTGTTGTGCTTGCCGACACGGTGAAACAGGTCAAAAACGGCGAAAGAGAGGGCTATAACCGCAAATTGCACACCTTTAAGTTCATGACGGTGATCATGATCCTCGTCACCTTCCTCGTCGTCATCTTTCTTCTCGACTCCCCTCTCAAAGCAAGTTATTGGCGGAATGTCGGGAATATGTCCTATCACTTCCTTGCGCCCCTCCTCTTCGTCCTTGATTACATCCTTTTCGACGAAAAGCGGACGCTCTCCGTCTTTGCGCCCCTCTTGAGCCTCATCCTGCCGCTCGTCTATGTCGTCTACATCTTCATTCTCGGGGCGGCGATCCCGAACTTCGAGTACCCCTACTTCTTCCTCGATGTGAAAGGGATCGGCTACGGCGGCGTACTGCTTTGGGTCTTGGCGCTTCTCGGCATCTTCGTCGTGCTCGGATATCTGCTGTGGCTGTGGAACCGCTTCGACAAGATCGACGGGAAATGGAAGTTCGACTTCCACCGCATCCTCTTCCCCGATAAAAAGGAAAAAACGGAAGAGAACGCGTAAAACGCAATCGAAGAACCGTGATTTTCAAGGGGGCGCAGCGGCAAATGCCGCTGCGCCCCCTTGCATATTTTTATTCCCCTCCCCCTTCCCAAACATCCATGCGGTAAATCTTTGTTTTGCGGTTGACAAAAGGCGATACGTCTGTTATAATAAACCTAATTCTTCCTTTCAGGGGTAGACTATGAAAAAATCTTTAAGGATCCTTTTCGCGCTCGGGGCGCTCCTTGCGGCTCTTCTTGCCTTCGGCGCCTGCGCGGAAAAACATGCCGAACACGACTTCGGCGAATGGGAGACCGTCACCGAAGCGACTTGCGAAACGGACGGACTGCAAAAGCGTACGTGCAAGGAATGCGGCGAGTCGGAAACGCAGCCCCTTCCGAGCCTCGGGCACCTTTGGGGCGACGCCGTCGCAAACGGAAACGGCAAGCACGTCGAGGTCTGCACCCGCGACCCTTCCCACCGCCGCGAGACCGATTGTTCGCTTGAAGTGACCGTCGTCGAGCCCACCTGTACATCGGGCGGCTACACGTCGCACACTTGCTCTGCATGCGGCTACACCTATGCCGATGCGGAGACGCAGCCCGTTCCGCACAAGTGGAGCGCTTGGATGCCCTCCGACGAGATCGAAAATGCCCACTACCGTGTGTGCGAATACGATACGGAACACACGCACATCGAGACGGGGACCTGTTCCTTCACGGCGGGTACGGCCGTTGCGGCGACCTGCGATACGGACGGCTACACCCCCTACACATGCGACGAATGCCATAAGAGCGTTCATCGCGACCCTGTCTCCGCGCTCACCCATGCGTGGGGGCCTTGGGTCTCGGACGGAGACGGGCATCATACCCGCACTTGCGGCAACGACGACACGCACACCGAGACGAAGGCCTGCGAGTACGAGACGGAGACGACCGAACCCACCTGCCTTTCGGGCGGCTACACGACCTATACCTGTCCCGACTGCCACGACGAATACGAGAGCGAACGCACCGCTCCCGCCGAGCACACTTGGGGAAGCTGGACGCCCACCGCGCCCGATGCACATACCCACAAGCGGGTATGTTCGGAATGCAGCACGGAGGACACGGCGGACTGCTCCTTTAACATCGAGACGACCGACCCGACCTGTGAGGAGGACGGCGTCGTCACCCATACCTGTCCTCTCTGCGAGGGCACGCACACCCATCCCGGAGAGCCCGCATTGGGGCACGCGCTCGGCGGCTACGAGAAAATCGCCGAAAAGCCCGGCTACCACAAGCAGAAATGCACGCGGTGCGACTACTTTGTCGAGAGCGCATGCGTGCTCGTCGACCATACGATAGACCCGACCTGTACGGCGGCGGGCAGAATCGTAAGCCGCTGCGTGGACTGCGACTACGAGACGGAGCGTGAAGGCGCGCCGATGATCGATCACAAGTGGACGAAGTGGGAATATGCGGGAAGCGAAGGCAACGACTTCCATACCCGCTCCTGCGAAGTCTGCACGGCCTCCGAGCAGAAGAATTGCTCCTTCAAGTCCATTCAGGACCTCCCCACCTGTACCGAACCCGCGGCGATCAGGGACGTCTGCGAAGATTGCGAGCACGCAAAGGACGGCGGCACGGTGGAGGCGCTCGGGCATGCGTACGGCGACTGGACGCATGTCGAAGAGAACGGACAGCGCTATCACGTCCGCACCTGTACCCGTCAAGGGTGCTTGCATCCCGAATTCAAGGAGGCCTGCTCCTACAAGATCGAAACGACCGATCCCTCCTGCGAAAACGACGGCGTCAAGAAGATGACTTGCCTCGTCTGCGAAGAGGTCCTCACCGAAAAATACGGCGACAAGCTCGAACATCACTTCGTATCGCCCGTCTACGACGACGCGAAGCACAGCCACACCGAGACCTGTTCCCTCTGCGGTGAAGAGAAAGTCACCCAATGCGACTTCACCGAAAACACCGTCGACCCCACCTGTACGGAAGCGGGCTACACCGACTACTCCTGCCCTGTCTGCGGCGGAAGCTACCGCGAAGAGGGAGCGGCGAAGCTCGATCACGATTGGGGAAGCTGGACTCCGAACGGCAACAATGAGCATATGCGCATCTGCCAAAACAACAATGCGCACGTCGAAACCAAACCCTGCGACTACGACGACGGCCAAGTGACGCAGCCCACTTGCACCGCGGGCGGCTACACCACCTACACTTGCCGTGACTGCCACGGAACACGCATCGATCATCGCACTCCCGAAAACGGCCACACCTATACCGACGGGTGGGAATATGCGGGGACGGATCGCGTCGAACACGGCGAACACCGCAGAAAGTGCTCCGTCTGCGAAGAATATGTCTATCAGAACTGCATCTTTGACGAGACGCGGACGCCCGCGACTTGCGACGCTGCGGAGATCGTCACCCACACCTGTACCCTCTGCAATACGGCGCATACGCACGAGGGTGAGGCGGCGCACGGGCACAATTGGGGTCCCCTCGTCTTTGACGCCGCGACGGGCACCCACCATAAGACTTGCCTCAACGACAGCACCCACGTCGAGCGCAACGAGTGCTCCTTCTCGGTCACCGAGGAGCGCGACCCGTCCTGCCTCGTGATGGGAAGCAAGAAACACACCTGTTCGGAGTGCGGCGGTTCGTATATCGAATACACGGTGCGCGGCGACCACAGTTGGACGGAATGGACCAACCCCACCGACGCGACCCACTTCCGCACCTGTTCCACTTGCGGGACAAAGACGAGCGGCGCATGCAAGTTCACCGATACGACCGTCGATCCGACCTGTACGACGGCGGGCTATACCCTCCGCCGCTGCACGGTGTGTATGCACGAGTTCCGCATCAACGAAAAAGCCGCCCTCGGGCACACCTTCGGCAGCTACGGGAACGGAGGACCACGGCACCCATGAAAGATCCTGCCTTCGCGAAAACTGCGGCGAGGTCGTAACGGGTGAGTGCGTCGTCGTCGAAGTCGGGCAGGCCGCCACTTGCACGACCCCCGGCAACGTCAAATACGTCTGCAAGTTCTGCGGTCACACCGACGACAAGGGGTATGTGGGCTCCCTCGGGCACAAGTACCGCGAGCAGGCGACCCATTCCTTCGAAAACGGCGTCCATTCGCACACCTTCGAATGCGAACGCTGCGGCAATACGACGAGTGGGAACTGCGACTTCGAAGTCACGACGACGGACGCGACCTGCGTCGTCCCCGGGACGTTCGTCTACCGCTGTTCCCTCTGCAACTACTCCTATACGGAGGTCAAGACGGACGACGTCCTCGGGCACATCTGGCAATATACCGAACAGACGGACGGCACCCATACCGCCGTCTGCGAGCGCGATCCCACCCACCGCGAAGTCGTCCCCCACGACTATTCCCTCTCCAATGTCTGCCCGTGCGGGCACGACGGGCTCACCTATGAGCTCCGCGAAAACGGCACGGTGTGCGTCTCGAACGACAACAAGGTCTCCAAGGCGGAAAGAATCGTCATCGCGCCCTTCTACGAGGGCCATCCCGTGACGGAGATCGCAAGGTATGCCTTCCTCTACAATTCGGCCGTGCGCGAAGTCGTTCTTCCCGCGACGCTCATCACGATCGGAGAATATGCCTTCGAGGGCTGTGGAAATCTCTCGCACGTCTCCATCGACCTTCAGGAGGAGGAACCCGCCCTCGTCTCGATCGGCGACTATGCCTTCTGCCGCTGCACCTCCCTTCTCGATGCGCACCTTCCCGAGACCCTTCTCTCGATCGGAAAGTACGCCTTCATGGGCTGCACCGCGCTCGACGATATCCACATCCCCGACAGCGTGACGACGATCGGCACGCATGCCTTCAGCGAGACCGCCTACATCGACAACCCCGCCCACTGGACGGGCGACGCCCTCTACGTCGACGAGCATCTCCTCGCGGTCCATACGAGCGTTCAGACCTTCACCATTCGAGGCGGAACGCTTTCGGTCGGCGCGGAGGCCTTCGAAGGGTGCACGGCGCTCACCGAGATCGTCATCCCCGAAGAGACGGCCTTCTTCGATATCGACGCCTTCAAGGGGTGCACGGCGCTCCGCTCCGTCGTCTACCACGGCACCCTGCAGGGGTGGCTCACCATCGTCTTTATGAACGATCTCGCAAGCCCCATGCACTATGCCGCAGGGCTCAATCTCAGCGAAACGACGGGCGCGATCGTCATTCCGCACGGCGTGACGAGTATCCCCGCCGGCACCTTCCGCGGCACGGCGATCACGAGCGTCTCCATCCCCGATACGGTGACTTCGATCGGCGCATATGCCTTCGCGAACTGCACCTCGCTTACGACGATCGAGATGGCGGATTCCGTTCTCAAGATCGGCGAAAAGGCCTTCGACGGCTGCGGCTATGCCCTCGACGAGGACAACTGGGACGGCGGCGTCGCCCTCTACATCTGCAAGCACCTCATCTCCGTGCGCAACGACCGTCTGCCCGAGAACGGGAAGTTCGAGATCCGGAATACTACCCTCTCGATCGCTCCCTACGCCTTCGAGGGCTGCACAAAGCTCGTCGAACTAGTTCTTCCCGACGAACTCCGCTTCATCGGGCAAGACGCCTTCAAGGACTGCGTCAACTTCGTCCGCGCCAACTTCCGCTGCGGAAATGCCAACTACGCTTACTCCTTCTACGCGCAGGGGATCATCGGCCGCTCGATGCGGCCCGCCTCCCTCTCGGAGACCGTCCTCGCGGGGTCGCTCCGCTCCTACAACCGTCGTTGGGAACGCGTATAAAACAGACAGAAAAAGGTCCCTGCGGAGCTCCGCGGGGACCTTTTTCTATGTATCTTACAGCTGTTTTTCGAGCGCCTGCCGCTCCTTTTTCTCCTCCGTTAGTTCTCGGATATGCCGCCGCCCCGAGACCGCCATAAAGCACCCGAGGCAGATGATGAGCGCCGCCGTGATCGCCCCCGTCGCCGCGTTGAAGCCCGAAATGTCGATGACGACGCCCTCCTCGGAAAAGGTCTCGAGCATGGCCGCCTGCAATGCGACGATGGAGACGAGCGCATCGGCGATGTTGATGCTTCTCAAAGAGCGCACGGTGAGATCCTCCCGCTTCCCCGACTTCACGAGGTTATAGATCGCAAAGGAGATCTTCCAAAAGGCGTACGCCGCGGCGACGTAGATGGTCGCGCCCGCGTATTCGTTGTGATAGTCGCGGATGACGGTCAGAAGGTGCATCCCCGCAAAGGCAAAGGTGAGGACGATGAGGAGCATTCCGCAGCCGAAGTAGCTGTTCGCGTCGCGGAGACGGATGGAGAGGTCGTCCTCCTTCATCTTTCTCCCGTACCTTCGCGAAATCAGCACCCCGCCCCGCGTCGCAACGAGCACGAAGTAGTAGAAGGCAAGCGTCGCGTACCACACCGAGAGAGAATAGCGGAAAAGTACGCCGAAATATGCCGCCATGCACCCCGCAACGACACTGCTCCCCGTCGAAAGGAGGATGGTGCGCCATTCGTAGTCGTACTTAAAGCGGTTCAAAAAGCGGTTGCTCTCCGCAAGGGAGCAGTAGGCGCCGTAAATGCGCTTTACCGCCACATACACGCCGTAGGCAAGGGAGAGCGCCATGAGCGGATAGAGGAAGTACCCGATCGCCTCGAAGCCGATACGGTCGGGCACGAAGATCAAAAAGCACACGCCGCCCGCGATCACGCCGAAGATGAGAAGATAGACGGGGACAAGCCCCCACCCGTGCGGATCTTTGAGCCATAGAAGAAGCCGTTTCCACTTGTTTTTCATCCCCATTCTCCTCTTTTGCCGATTTTTATGGCTGTGCGCCGCGGGAAGTTTTACGAATGCGCAGGAAGCACTTCACCGTCTCCACAATAAGGAGCGGTGCGATAAAGAGCGCCGCGCAGATGAGATATTGCTCTGTGCCGAGGAGCCCGAACCCGAAAAAGTCGCGGATGGGCGGCACGAAGAGAAGGAGCGCCACGATCGCCGCCGACGCACCCATCGCAACAAAGAGCGCCTTGTTGTGCCCGTTCCCGGGCGCAAACGCCGATTGGAAATCGGAACGCTGATTGGCGCCGTGAACGAGCTGGCTTGCGGCAAGCACAAGAAAGGCCATCGTCATCGCGTCCGTTTCGCTGTGATAGCCGTAGAGCCCGATGAAATATGCGCCGAGGGAGAGGGCGCTCAGCATGATCCCGTGCCAGATCACGCGCACCACAAGCCCCTTTTCGAAGAGCGTCCCCGACTTGACGGGGGGATGCTGCATGATATCCTTCCCCGCGGGGTCGACGCCGAGCCCGAGCGCGGGCAGAGTGTCCGTCACGAGGTTGATGATGAGCACATGCACCGCAAGAATGGGCGGAGGCAGATGGAAGAGGGTCGCAACAAAGAGGATGAGGATCTCCGCAATGTTCCCCGCAAGGAGGTACTGAATGACCTTCTGAATGTTCGCATACACCCTTCTTCCTTCCCGCACGGCGCCTTCGATCGTGGTGAAGTTGTTGTCGAGGAGGATGATATCCGAAGCATCCTTCGCGACGTCCGTCCCCGCCCCCATCGCGACGCCGATATTCGCCGCCTTGAGCGCGGGGGAATCGTTGACGCCGTCTCCCGTCATCGCGGCGACCTCCCCCATCCGCTGCAGCGATTTGACGATGCGAAGCTTGTCGGAGGGCGACACCCGCGCATAGACCGAAGTCGTCTTTACGACGCGGTCGAGCGCTTCATCCGTCATGGCGGCGAGCTCGGAGCCCGAGAGGACCGTGTCTCCCTCACGGAAAATTCCGAGTTCCTTTGCGATGGCGACGGCGGTCGTCTTATGGTCGCCCGTGATCATGACGACGCGGATGCCCGCCGTGTGGCAGGACCGCACCGCGCCGATGACCTCCTTCCGCGGCGGATCGATCATACAGGTGAGCCCGAGGAAGGTAAGCCCCTTCTCGACGTCGTCCCCCTCCTTGGGAACGGCTTCCGCTCTCCCCTCCGCATAGCCGAGCACGCGGAGCG
>CANQQM010000026.1 GCA_947626005.1 uncultured Clostridia bacterium | reverse complement strand
TCCGCTCAGTATGACGGATTTGGAGCCGCGCTCCGCTCAGTATGACGGATTTGGAGCCGCGCTCCGCTCAGTATGACATAAATAATGTCATGCGAGGCACTATGGCGTACTACGTTTACATGTTGACCGATAATGACAACAATGTGCTGTACACGGGTGTCACCAACCAGATCGAGCGGCGAATTTCCGAACATCGCTCGGAACTCTATACAGGATTCACGAAGCGTTATCATCTGCACAAGTTGGTATATGTGGAGGAATGGAACAGTATAGAACAGGCGATAAAGCGTGAAAAGCAGCTGAAGGGCTGGTCGCGTGCGAAGAAGAATGCGCTGATTGCAACGGTCAATCCCAAATGGAAGGAATACCTTCCTTGGGAAACCTAAAAATAAGGCGATACTTCGACTACGCGGGCGTTGCCCGCTCCGCTCAGTATGACGGATTTGAAGCCGCGCTCCGCTTAGTATGACTGCCCGCTCCGCTCAGTATGACGGATTAGAATCACGTCATGTTGAGCGAAGCACGAAGTGCGAAGTCGAAACATCACCGCATTAGAAATAAGGTGATACTTCGACTACGCGCCTACGGCGCGGCTCAGTATGACGTTATTAGAAGCCGTGCGCGGCTCAGTATGACGTTATTAGAATCTCACAAATACTACTATGATCGTGCTTCCTTTGGCGGCGGAAATATACTATTTCATCCTTGCATTTGTCCTCGGCGCATGCATCGGCAGTTTTGTCAATTGCGCCGCCGACCGCTACGTCGCAAAGGAGTCCGTTCTCCGCGGAAGAAGCCACTGTCCCGCATGCGGGCACGTCCTCGGCTTCTTCGAACTCGTCCCCATATTCAGCTACCTCTTCCTCGGGGGAAAGTGCCGCCACTGCGGCGCGAAGATCCCCATGCGGTGCTTCGGCGTCGAGCTTCTCGGCGGCACCGTGTACGCCTCGATCGCCTACTTTTCGGGGCTGAGTTTCGAAGCGCTCGAATACGCCGTTCTCTTTCCCGCGCTTCTTGCCGTTGCGCTCATCGATCTCGACACCATGGAGATCCCCGACGGACTTCTCCTCTTCGGAGCCGTCCTCTTCCTCGCATTTCTGCCCCTTCATAAGGACGCGTTCCTTCGCGCGGAGGCGGGGTTTTACGGGGCGGTCGCGATCGGCGGCGGCATCCTTGCCGTGTCCCTTCTTCTTGACCTTGTCCTCCATAAGGAGACGCTCGGGGGCGGCGACGTGAAGCTCTTCGCCATGCTCGGCCTTTATACGGGCATTTGGCGGGGGCTCCTCCTATTGATACTTGCCTGCATACTGGGGCTTCTCTTTCTCCTCTTCGGGGGGAGGAACAAAAAAAAGGAGTTTCCCTTCGGCCCTGCGATCGCACTCGCCGCGGCCATTACCCTGCTCACGGGGCAGGGGATCATCGATTGGTATCTTTCGCTCATGCTGTGAGCGGGACCCAAACTTCGCATAAAGGAGCACTGTCATGAGAAACTGCGTCGGTTTTGACATCGGCGACCACGCGATGCATATCGCCGTCGCCCGGAACGGCACGGTCACGGAGGGCATTTCCGAACGCCTTCCCGAGGACCTCGTGAAGAACGGGACGATCACGTCGATGGCGGCGATGACGGACTTCCTCAAGGAGATCCGCAAAAAGAACAAGCTGCACGTACGCCCCGCGGGGATCGTACTGCCCGCATCGCTCTGCTATTGCCGCCGTTTTTCCATTGCCGCCATGACGCGCGACCAACTCATGTTCAATCTTCCGTACGGATTCCAGGACTTCATTACGGACGATAAGAGCAACTACTTCTTCGACTGCGCCGTTCTCGACGCCGTCCGCTACGGAGACGGCAAACCGCCGGAATTCGACGTCGTCGCCGCCGCCGTGAGAAAGGAAGTGGTGCAGGACTATACCGAGCTCTTCGCCCGCAGCGGATTCCGCCTCAAAACGGTCATTCCCGAAGAACTTGCCTATGCAAACCTTCTTCGTCACAGTAAAGTCGAGCCCCACCGTCACGGCGTCATCGACATCGGGCACAACACGGTGAAGCTCTTCCTCTTCGCGGGGTCGCAATTCGAGAGCGTCCGCGTGATGGACTACGGGTGCAACGCCCTCGACGAGGTCATCGCCGAGCACTTCGGCGTCGACTCCTACTACATCGCCGCGACCTACCGCGAGAACAACTTCAACGGCGCAAACGACCTCGAGGGGTGCCGCACCATCTACCGTTCGATGGCGATCGAAATTCTCAAGGCCGTCAACTTCTACCGCTTCAACGGCGGCGGAACGCTCGAACATTTGCACTGCTGCGGGGGCGGCGCCAAGAACGAGGCGCTCATGGAGACCCTTCGCAGCACCCTTCCCATCAAGCTCACCGACATGAGCGAATTCTTCGGCAAGCCGAAGGAAGGGCTCGATGTGCCCGTGGTCGCGGCGGCCGCCGGCGTCACGATGCAATAAAGGAGGAAAAGGAATATGCCCGTTTCCAAGAAGAAAGACCCCGCTCCCGCACCCGCGGAGAATACCGTCGTCCTCTACGACGTTGCCGCGAATGCGACAAAGAGGGAGAAAGCCGCCGTCGTCAACAACAAGTACACGCGGAAGGACACCCTCAATCTGTGCATGCGCGAGAAGTCGGTCATCACGCTCGAGCTCTTCTTCCTGCTCTTTGCGGTCATTCTCGCCTTCCTCGTCCTCGTGGAGTACGTCGGGATCTACCGCCCGTACCGCGCCGTCGAACAGGCGGAAGCGGCGCTCGCCGCCAACCGCGCCGAGCTGCAGGCCGTCCTCGACAAGATGTCCGACTACGACGAGAAGCAGAAGATGTACAACGAGTACAACTTTGAAAACTACGACGTGACGATCGTCGACCGCAACACCATCCTCGACTTCGTCGACCGCACCGTGTTCGCGGCAGGGGGGAAACTCAAGAGCTTCCGCCTCGTCCGCAACGAGCTCACGATGTCCGTCATCGGGCTGGAACTGAACGACGTCTCCAACCTGTATGCGGATATGATCCTCGAGGACGAACTCGTCTCCGCCGTCACCGTCTCCACAACGGGGTACGAAAACACGGACGGCGGCGTCCCCACGGCGAATATCACCGTCCGATTCAAGGACGCGACTCTCGGAGGCTGAGCCATGGCAAACAAGTATTTGAAACGCAAATTCACGATGCGCGAGATCATCCTCATGATCGTTCTCCTCGGTGTTCTCTTCCTCGGGATGTATTTCTGGCTCGTCTACTATCCCGTCCGCGACCGTCTTGCCGAAGTCGAGGCGGAGCAGGAGGAGCTGCAGCTGCAGATCGACGTCGCCTCCGCACGGGAGACGATCTACGACCACATGACGAAAGAGCTCGAGACGATCATGCAGCTTCCCGAAGAGAAACGGACGAAGATGCCCGCCTACAACAACATCAAGGAGCTCGTCGCCTGTTTCGGGGACATCTTCACCGGCATGGAGCCGAGCATCCGCTACAGTACGCCCACGCTCGAGGACGGCGTCTATTCGCGCAGCATCAGCTTCTCCTTCAAGATCGCCGGCGTCGACCGCGAAAACTTCGCCTCCGACTACCTCAAGGCAAAGAACGTGCTCTATAAGCTCTCCCACACGGAGTACAGAAGTCTCATGACCGATGTTACGATCTCGCCCGACCCTCAGACGGGGGATATCGAGAACAATTCGCTCTCCATCAGCTGTACGGTCATCTTCTACGAACTTGCGTAAACGAAAGGGGCGGCGCCGCGGCGCCGCTCCGTTTTTTCGGGAGATTTTTCCAAAAGCAAGCCGTCCGCTTGCTTTTTTCCTCGTTTTAAGGTATAATTGACGATATGGGCAACATCTGGGTGGAATTTGCGGTGTGCATGGCGGCGTCGATCGGCGCAGGGCTCGGGACGGGGCTCGCGGGAATGTCCGCGGCGGCCGTCATTGCCCCCATGCTCAGCACCTTCCTCGGCGTGCCCGCCTATCAGGCGATCGGGATCGCCCTCGCCTCCGATGTGCTCGCCTCGGGCGTCTCGGCGGCGATCTATCACCGAAACAAGAACCTCGACGTGCGCGGCGGGCTCATGCTCCTTCTAAGCGTCGTCATCTTTACTTACCTCGGCAGTCTCGTTTCCTTCCAAACCAACGACGAAGGGCTCGGGTATATCTCCGTCTTTATGACCTTCCTCGTCGGCATGCGCTTCCTCCTCGACCCCGTCTCTCCGCCCCGCAAGCCCAAAAAGCAGAGCCCGACCGCAAGGCAGATAAAGACCTTCGTCTCGGGGGCGCTCATCGGATTCATCTGCGGCTTCGTCGGCGCCGGCGGGGGAATGATGATGCTGATCGTTTTAACGACGGTGCTCGGCTACGAGCTCAAGACGGCCGTCGGAACAAGCGTGTTCGTCATGACCTTTACGGCGTTCACGGGGGCGGTGTCGCACTTCGTCATCGGCGGCGTGTACGACTGGATGATGCTCGGGCTGTGCATCGTGCTCACCTGTCTGTATGCGCAGGTCGCCTCGACCTTCGCCACCAAGACAAGCGAAAAACTGCAAAAGCAAGCGACGGGGCTCATCCTCGTCCTCCTCGGGATCGCCATGGTCCTCTTCCGTTTTTTGTGATTGGGGAACGAATTCTTCGCCCGACGCCTCCGCGTCGGGCTTTTCTTATGATCCCGTCATACCGAGCCATGTGCTTCACGGCAAGTCGATGCGGCCGAGGAGGTAATCCGCCGAGACGTGAAAATAGTCGCACAGCGCGACGATATAGCTCGCCTTGGGCTCGTTCACCCCGCGCTCCCAATAGTCCACCGCCTTCTGGCTCACCCCGATCGCCCGACCGAGCGCCGCCTGCGATAAGGCCTTTTCCGTTCGAAGTTCCTTGATCCGCAATTCTTTCATATCTGCATTGTAGAAGGAATCTTCTTGATTTACTTGACAAAGAAGATTTCTTCTTGTATAATCAAAGTATCGTCGATATGACGAAATTTTGGAGGTAAAAGCATGAAAGTTTGTCCGAACTGCAAAAAAGAAGTGGACGACGGGGTCGCTTTCTGCCCCGCTTGCGGAACAAAATTCGGGGAAACGGCTCCCGCGCCGCAGCCCCAAAAGCCGAAGGGCCCCGATAAGCTGCGCTATGTCGCGTCGGCGTCCGTCTTTCGCGAACCCACAAAGCTCGTCGTCGGGGTGCTCGTCGCCGTCATCGGGCTCATCCTCGTTGTTGCGGGGTTTGCGCTCAAATATCCCGTCCTCGGCGGCGTCTCGATCGCCGTTGTCGTCGTCGGCATCCTCATCACCGTGTATGCCTTCGTCTCGGCGCGGCACTGCCGCATCGAGATCTACGACACCTACATCGTCGAGCGTTCGGGCGTGTTCTTCACGTCGGAAAAGCGCTCCGTGCTCACGCCCATCATCGGCGTTCGGGTGGAGCAGGGGATCTTCGGCCACCTCTTCAACTTCGGCAGCATCCACATCGATAAAATGGGGAAGGGGTGGGATATTTCCACCGAAGGGATCCGCGAACCGCAGAAGCTCAAAGCCTATCTCGACACCCTCATTTCGAACACCGACTATCGCAACGTGGGCGGCATCCTCACCAACTGAGGGGGGCAAAGCATGAAACGCAGGATCTTTCTTCTCATCCTCGCGGCGGCGATCGCCGCCGCGGCCCTTGCGGGCTGCAACAACACCAAAGAACCTTCGAACGGGGACGGCGGGAGCTCCACGCCCTCCACGCCGACGACCCCGGCAGACCCGACGCCTTCGGGGCCTTCCACCCCGTCGGGACCTTCCGCTCCTTCGGGGCCTTCCACGCCGACGACCCCGACGGAAAAGGAGATCGAGGGCGTCACCTTCGCGGATAAGAGTTTCGTCTACGACGGCACCGAACACACCGTCGAAGCGACGGGGCTTCCCGACGGCGTCTCCGCCGTGTACACCAACAATCATGCCACCCATGTAGGCGTTTATGCGGCCACGGCGGCGCTTTCGGGGGAGGGGTACCTCTCCAAGACGCTCACGGCGACCCTCACGATCACCAAGGCGGATTTCGAGGGGATCACCTTCTCGGGGGCGAATTTCGATTACGACGGCAACCCGCACACCATCGAAGTGGCGGGGGTGCTCCCCGCGGGGACACAGGTGAGCTACCGCTGTGCGGAGGACCCGACGGTCACGAACACGGCGACGAATACGGGCACGTACACGGTGACGGCGACCCTCACCAACCGCGACTATAACGACCTCACGCTCACCGCAAAGCTCGTCATCCGCGCCTCGGAGGCGGAGCGCGCCGTGTACTACTTCGACGGCGTCCTCTACTTCGCAAACGCGCTCGACCACGACTTCCTCTACTCCTACACGGCGCAGGATGGGCTTACAAGGGTGTCGACCGACGTTCCCTACTCCTTCACCGAACTCGGAGGAACGCTGTATTTCCGCAGCTATGCCCCCTTCGGATCGTCGGTGAAGAAGATCACGGCGGGCGGCGTTTCCACCGTTGCGTTCGTCAAGGGGGAATCCCTCTGCACCGACGGCACCTACCTCTACTACGCGGAGAACAAACTGCTCGGCGGCGCCATCTATAAGCTCGACCTCAACGCGCCCGACAGCCCCGTCCTCCTCTCGGAGGGCAAGGCGACCGACCTCGTCTGCGCAGGGAACTATCTCTGGTTCCGCGACGGCTCGAGCGGCATGCTCACCCGCCTCTCCCTTTCGGGCGGAAACCGTGAGACGGTCGCGCTCGATTCGGACGGCGAAGGGGAGAAGATCACGACGCTTACGAAGGCGACAAAGGGGAGCACCGAAACGCTGTTCTTCACCGTCGACCGCCTTGCAGGCAACTACATCGCAAGCTACGACCCCGAAACCCGCATCGTCCGCAAGCTCACCTCGGAGGCGGGCGCGGGGCTCAGCGTCCTCGGCGACTACCTCTACTACCTCAACGTCGACCTCCTCGGCTCCTACCTCCGCGGGAAGGGGATCTACCGCACCGAGGCCTATCCCAACTCCGACACCAATGCGAAAGGACAGCAGATGATCGCGGAGGAGGACGAGGAGTACACCTCTCTCACCCCCTTCGGGAGCACCGCGCTTGCCTACTATAAGGTGTCGACGCAGGAGCTCATCGTCTATACCCCGCTCACGGGGAGCAAAGTTTCCGTCCTCGACGGCTTCACCGCTCCCGAGGAGACGCCCCTTTCCACGGGGAGCAAAGTCGTCGCCTACGGCGGCCGCGTGTACTACCTCGACCTCTACCGCGACAAGGCGCTCTACGTCTACGACCCGACGGCGGGCAGCACCTCCCGCGTCACGGCCGAGAAGGTGAAGGATTTCTCCGTCATCGGCGGAACGCTCTACTTCAACGCGGTCAGCTACGGCGTGAACAACGACCTCTACAAGGTCGACCTCACCGTCGGCGGCCAGCCCGAACGCATCTCGGCAAACGACGCACTCTACATCGTTTCGGACGGCGAAAACATCTACTATGCGCAGGATAACGCAGGGGGATTCGCGACGTCGATCATGAAGATCGCCCCCGACGGAACGGAGACGCAGATCTATCAGAACGGGGTCTCCTTCCTCACCTACGCGGAGGGCTGTCTCTACTTCGTCGACGGCGGGAAGCTCATGCGCCTCGACCTCGAAAGCGGTGAGACGGCTACGCTCTATTCCGCGGAGAAGGTCGATACCTTCGTCCTCGCGGACGGGGTCATCTACTTCCGTGAGCTCTACGGCCTCCTGAACGGCAGCAAGCGGCTCTCGCGGATCAACGTCGACGGAACGGGGTACGCCGTCGTCCTCTCGGAGGACATCGACCCCGCGGCGATCGCCGTCGAAGGGGATACCGTCTACTTCTACACGGATACGGCTATGGCGAAAAACGGCCTGTACCGCATTTCGGCTTCCGCGCGGGAGAACGCCGATCCCGATCCCATCCTCGAACGGGGGAAGGACGGCAACTACCGTATGCAGGGATTTGCGATCATGGGCGGCAAGGTGTATTTCGTCAACTATCCCGGGGATTCGCACTTGTATGTGCTCGATCTCGCGACGAAACGCGTCGAAAAACTTGCGTAAAGAGTTCGGGAGCGGGGCGACCCGCTCCCTTCTTTTTTGCGGAATTTGCGGGAGAAGGGGTTTGCATGCTTGCAAACGGGGAAAAATTATGCTATAATCGGGAAAAACCTTCGGAGAACTTATGCATAACACGGTCAAGATCGGAAACGATCTCTTCTACGTCGGCGCAAGCGACCGCAGGATCGCCCTCTTCGAGAGCGCTTTCCCCGTCCCGCGCGGCGTGAGCTACAATTCCTACCTTCTGACGGACGAAAAGACGGTGCTCTTCGACACGGTCGACAGGTCCGTCTCCACGCAGTTTTTCGAGAACGTCCGCTTTGCCCTCGGCGGGAGGAAACTCGACTACCTCGTCGTACAGCACATGGAGCCCGACCACTCCGCGACCTTCTCCGCCCTCCTTTCCGCCTATCCCGAGGCGACCGTCGTCGCGACCAAAAAGACGGCGTCCATGCTTTCCCACTACTTTTCCTACCCCGAAGAAAAAGTGCTTGCGGTGGGGGAGGGGGATACTCTCTCCGTGGGGAAGCGCACCCTCCGCTTTGTCCTCGCACCCATGGTGCACTGGCCCGAGGTCATGTTCACCTACATCCCCGAGGAGGAGATCCTCTTCACGGCGGATGCGTTCGGCACCTTCGGGGCGCTCGGCGGCGGTGTCTTTGCGGATGAGCGGTTCGAGGCGGAATTTTTGCCCGACGCACGGCGCTACTACTTCAACATCGTCGGAAAGTACGGCGTTCAGGTGCAGAATGTGCTGAAGAAGGCGGCGGGGCTGAAGATCTCCCTCGTCTGCCCCCTGCACGGTCCCGTCTGGCGGGAGAACTTCGGTTGGTTCCTGCAAAAGTACGACCTCTGGAGCCGCTACGTCCCCGAAGAGAGGGGCGTCGCCGTGTTCTATGCGTCCGTCTACGGCCACACGCAGAACGCCGCGGAGATCGTCGCGACGGCGCTTGCGGGGGAGGGCGTGCCCGTCAAGGTGTACGACGTCTCGGTGACCGACGTCTCCGAGCTCCTTTCCGAGGCCTTCCGCTATTCCCACCTCGTGTTTGCGTCGACAACGTACAACAACGGTATTTTCGTCAACATGGACAACTTCCTCCGCGACCTCGCGGCACACGGACTGCGCGGCAGGAAGTATGCGCTCATCGAGAACGGTTCCTGGTCTCCGCAGGCGGGAACGCTCATGCGGGGCATCCTCGGGAGCATGAAGGATATGACCGAGCTCGGCGAAGGGGTGACGATCCTCTCCGCCGCAGACGGCGCCGCGCGGGAGAAGCTGCTTTCTCTCGCCGAAGAGATCGCAGCCGACTTTCGGGGCTGACCCCGAGGCGACCGAATAAAGAAAGGAGGGATAGAAAATGGCAAAGTATATCTGCAACGTCTGCGGGTACGAGTACGACGAAGCGACGGGGGATCCCGACAACGGCATTGCGCCCGGGACCAAGTGGGAGGACATCCCCGACGACTTCACCTGCCCGCTCTGCGGGGTGGGGAAAGAAGACTTTTCGGCAGAGTAAACAAGCGGCCCGTCGGAGCAACCGACGGGCTGTCTTTTTATACACAACTTAACAAAAAGCAAAGAAATTCAAGAAATTTATGCGAGAACGCTTGACAACGAGGGGGGGGGTGCTATAATAGTAAGAAATCCAAAAGAGGAGAGAGTTATGAAAGCAAAAGCTGTTTTGGCGGCGACCCTTGCCGCCGCACTCTGTGCCGCACCTCTTGCGGCATGCAACCAAGGTGCCGGCCCCGTCAAGGTGAACGGGGAGCCCTTAGAACTGACCGACTACGCCACTGCGCTTCCCGAGAGTTCGCAGCCCACAAAGCTTGCGGAACTTAAGAGCATGCAGACGCTCGACGTGCTTCTTACGCCCCTTTCGTGGAGCGGCAATAGCGGCGAATCCGTGCAGGTCGCGAGAGAGACGGGGAGCGGCGAGAACGCGGGGAAATACCGTCTCTTCGATCTGAAGTCGGGGACAAGTTTTTCGGAATGGTATTCGGATATCGACCTTGTCAGAAGCAACGCCCCCTTCCTTCTCTTGACGATGGCGGAAGGGAAGTACAAGATCGCCTATCCGACGGGCGAGGTAATCACTTCGACGCTCTTTGACAATCTGTACAATTTCCAAACGGAGTGGGGTTATTTCCCCGAGGGAGTTGCGGAAACATATTACGCCCTCACCTATATGGAGGGGACGACCGAGACGACCGTCTACGTCGGCTTCGTGAACGGCGAATGGAAGAAGCTGACCGCAGCGGAGGTCGGAGGGCAGGGAAGCGGAGAGTACGAGGTCGGCGACGATCTCGGCGTTGTCAAGTCTCCCCTTGCCGAGGCGAACGTCGGGGATGCGGATCTCTATCCCGATTACGTCTATAAAGATTACAGCTTCTCCTCCGAGGGAGACAGCAGCGCGATGACGTTCACGCTGTACAAGGGGGACGAAAAGCTCGATTCGCTGACGGTATTCGGCGGCACGGATAACGTGCTCGGCGTAGTCGGGAGCTCCTTCTACTACTACGAGAGACAGGCCGTGAGCACAGACGCCAAGAGCGGCTACAATTACGAATACCCTTACGGTAGCAGTGTGGAGAAGTACAACATGATCCTCCACCGCTACGACTTCCTGAAGGGGAAGGACAGCGTCGTCAAGACGGATTTCATCTTTGATACGGGCAGCGCGCTCTACAACCGCAAGACCAACGACTTCGACCGCCTTGCCGTCACGGCGTACAGAATGAAGGACGGCGTCGCCGTCGCGTCGAGAGGCGCGTCCGCGTACCGCTTCATCCTCGACGAAGATGCACGCATCTCCTCCGACATGACGGGCAAGAACTTCTCTTCGAACTTCTATCGGCTGAGCGACGACCGCTATCTTTCGGGCAGAACGATTTTCGACGGAGAAATGAACACCGTGGCGACCCTTCCCACCGGTTCCACGCCGACGGTTTGGGAAGAGCAGTCGCTCATTTGTTTCAGCGCGTCGGGAAGCGGCTACCTTGCCGTGGATTACGACGGAAAAGTGGCGATCGCGGGGCTTAACAGCATCCGCGGCGTCTGCGGCGACAGCATTGTCGGGACCGACCGAGAGGGCACAACGGCGCTCTTCTCCAAGAATTCTCCGAACGGGAAAAAGCTGAGTGAGGTCATCGGCGCGACGGTCGGTTATTCGCAGCTGAGCGGTACGCCCCTCTATTATTCGGTAAACTACGACACTTCGGTCTATACCTTCTACAATACCCTCGGGAGCGAGATCGGTACCTTCACGGCAGGCTCGGTGAGTTCCCTCAGCAGCACCGTGCTCTCCTTCGGCGGCAACTACTATTGCAGCCTCCCGAACGCAAGCGGAAGCTACGTCACATTGCTCTTCAAATAACAAACGGACAGGGCGCCCCGCGGCTTCGGCCGCGGGGCGCTTTCCGTAAAAAGGAGGGGTTTTCGGAATTTCTTTCCCCGTGTCCGCTTTCCCCTTCAAAAAATTTTTTCAAACCCCTTGATATTTGCGGAAAGATATGGTAAAATACCAAAGAACAAATTCCCGCAGGGGAAAAGGATGGAGGAAACAATATGCAATATTCTCGCGAAGTGGAAGAGATGACCTGCGTCGCCAAGGGACCCAAACACGATCCCGCGCCCATTCCCGAAGAGGGGAAATGGGTCTGTGCGAAGCAGATCACCGATATCAGCGGATTCACCCACGGCGTGGGTTGGTGCGCTCCCCAACAGGGCGCATGCAAGCTCACGCTCAACGTCAAGCAGGGCGTCATTCAGGAAGCGCTCATCGAGACGATCGGCTGCTCGGGCATGACGCACTCGGCTGCGATGGCTGCGGAGATCCTTCCCCACAAGACCATCCTCGAGGCGCTCAATACCGACCTCGTCTGCGATGCGATCAACACGGCGATGCGCGAACTCTTCCTGCAGATCGTCTACGGAAGAACGCAGTCGGCGTTCTCGGACGACGGGCTCGTCGTCGGCGCCGGGCTCGAGGACCTCGGAAAGGGCCTCCGCTCACAGGTCGGCACGATGTACGGCACGGCGAAGAAGGGCGTCAGATACCTCGAGATGGCGGAAGGGTACGTCACCCGTCTCGCGCTCGACAAGGACGATCAGGTCTGCGGCTACGAGTTCGTCTCCCTCGGCAAGATGACCGATTTCATCAAGAAGGGGCTCACCCCCAACGAGGCATGGGAGAAGTCGCTCGGGCACTACGGCAGATTCAACGAGGAACAGGGTGCGGTCAGATACATCGACCCCCGCAAGGAATAAGGAGGCGCGATATGGCTTTGTTTGAAGGTTATGAAAGAAGGATCGAAAAGATCAACAAGACGCTCAAAGAGTACGGCATCGGCTCGGTCGAAGAATGCAGAGAGATCTGCCTTTCGAAGGGCGTAGACTGCGATAAACTCGTCCGCGGGACCCAGCCCATCTGCTTCGAAAATGCGGTCTGGGCGTACACCGTCGGCGCGGCGATCGCGATCAAGAAGGGCTGCACCCGCGCCGCAGACGCCGCCGAGGCGATCGGCATCGGGCTTCAGGCGTTCTGCATCCCCGGCTCCGTCGCGGAGAACCGTCAGGTCGGCCGCGGCCACGGCAACCTCGGCATGATGCTCCTTTCCGAGGAGACGGAATGCTTCTGCTTCCTCGCGGGGCACGAGAGCTTCGCCGCCGCGGAGGGTGCGATCTCCATCGCGATGAACGCGAACAAGGTGAGAAAGAATCCTCTCCGCGTCATCCTCAACGGTCTCGGCAAGGATGCGGCGATGATCATCTCCCGCATCAACGGCTTCACCTATTGCGAGACGGTGTTCGATCCTTACACCGAGACGGTCCAAGTGACGAACCGCATCTCCTATTCCGACGGTCCCCGCGCGAAGGTCAACTGCTACGGCGCGGACAACGTCCCCGAGGGCGTCGCGATCATGAAGCTCGAGAAGGTGGGCGTCTCCATCACGGGCAACTCCACCAACCCGACCCGCTTCCAGCACCCCGTCGCGGGCACCTATAAGAAGTGGTGCGTCGAGAACGGCGTCAAGTACTTCTCCGTCGCCTCGGGCGGCGGCACGGGGAGGACCCTCCATCCCGACAACATGGCGGCGGGCCCTTCCTCCTACGGCATGACGGACACGATGGGCAGAATGCACTCCGACGCGCAGTTCGCAGGTTCCTCCTCCGTCCCCGCGCACGTCGAGATGATGGGCCTCATCGGCATGGGGAATAACCCGATGGTCGGTGCGACCGTCGCAGTCGCCGTCGCCGTTCAAGAGGGCATGGCGAAGTAAGATCCGAAATACGGGAAGGACGGCTTCGGCCGTCCTTTTTCGTAAAAAAAGGGGAATGGGGGCGGAAAAAGGAGGATGTAAACCAAAGTTTACATGCATTTTCCAAAGTTCCAACCCAAGTTGATAGACAAAACCCAAGGCGCATGCTATACTTTCCGCACAGGAGGCAGTTATGACCGTCAACGAAAAGATCTACCGCTATCGCACGGAGAAGGGGATGTCGCAGGAGGCGCTTGCGGAAGAAATCGGCGTCTCGCGGCAGTCGGTCTCCAAATGGGAGACGGGCGCCGCCCTCCCCGACACGGAGTACGTCGTCAAAATGGCGAAGCTGTTCGGCGTCAGCATCGACGATCTGCTCCTCGGCGGCCCGCTTCCGGAGGGGGAAGGGGAGAAGAAACGAAGAGACGCCCCGCCCGAAAAGAGCGAAAACACCCTCCGCGAAAAGGAGGAGACGCTTTGCAAACGGCTCTCCCTTTGGGGATTTATTTTATCGGTCGCGGTGTGCCTTGTAGGGCTTATCGTGAGCATCGTCGCCGCATGCCGTGAAAGGAAACTCGGGGAGGTCAAACAACTTACGGTCGCGGGGATCACCGTGGGCGCAACGCTCACCGCCTTCCTCCTCCAAACCCTTCTCCTCTATCTTCTCTATCTTGTGCTTGCGAGCGGCCGATGAGGGGGTGCGTATGAAAGAGAGAACGGATTTGAGAAGGATCTTTCTCCTCGTGCTCGCGGGGGCGCTTGCGGCAGTCTGCCTATATAGCATCGCCGCGGGGCTTGCCGAGGTCTGCAAGGTGCTTGCAAGGGGAGACCGTCCGCATGTCTTTGTCGACCCCGCGATGCGGGAGCTCCCCGAAGGGCTTTACGGTTTGCGCATCGTCATGGCGCTTGCCGTATTCGATTTCCTCTGCTGCATGGCCGAAAAACGCTATACGCAAACGATGTATGTGTGCGCGATCTCCCTCCTTGTCCTCACCGTGCTCACCGTGGTGCTGCGGCCGTTTACCCTCGACCGTGTGCGCGCCCTTGTCTCCGTCGACGACACCGGACGGGTGCGGGATCGCATGATCCCGATCGCCGTCGGGGAGGCCGTGACGCTTGCGGCCTTCGCCCTTCTCACCGCCCTCTACCTTGTCTCCAAGGCGGGGATGCGGAAAGCCCGGGAGGGGCACTTCCGCGCCGACGCCCCCGTGAAGGGCTTTCGCCTTGCCGTCTTTCTCTCCCTTTCGGCTGCCGTTCTCGCCGTCGGCATCCTTCGGTTTGCGGAAAACCTCTCCGTCCTCTTGAACGTCGAGGGAGGCGGGTGGCTTCCTCCCGTCAATGTCTATACGGTGCGGGCGGCGGAGGGGCTCTTCCTCTGGCGCTACCTCTTTTCGCTCACCCTGCTCGACTTCCTGTGTTCCCCCAAGGAGGCCGTATCGGGGCGCATGTTCGTGTGCGCGACGTCGATCCTGTCGCTCACCGCGCTCACGGTCCTTTCGGGCCCCGCCTTCGACGCGGTCCTCGACGGCGTCGTTTGGGGAGGGATCGACCTTCACGCGGCGCAAGCGGGGGAGGTTCTTCTCATCGTTTGGATGCTGCTCCTTTTTGCGGCCTTTGCCGTTCTTACCGCCCTCTACCTTGTCTCCAAACGCGGCTCCGCGCGGCCGTGCGCCGAAGGTGCGGAGGGCAAGGATGCAACATCTTGCGGTCGAGAGGGGACTTCGGCACAATTCGACGAAAAATGCGCAAAATAAGGGAAATTTTCCCGAAAAACCGCCTTCAAATCGTTGACAAGCGGGTCGACTTTATGCTATTATCATAGAGCTGCGTCGGAAGCGGCGGATTTTTCATGCTGTCTCCGCGTGTGTAGGGTTGAGGCGGGAAGTTACTGAAACCCGGGGTCGAAAGCCCCCCGGCAGATAATTTCCGCTGACAAATGTGGGAGCCCGACTCCTGCGACGAACCGAGGCTTTTGCGAGAAAACACCGCAAAAACGCGTGTTTTTTTGATGAGAGCTCTTCGACACACACGGATGCGTTGACGCAGACACACAAAGTTCGTAAAAAAAGGAGTAAGAAAAAATGGCAAGTCAGAAAATCCGTATCAAACTCAGCGCGTACGATCACGAACTCGTCGACGAAGCGGCGTCCCGTATCGTAGAGACCATGAAAAATAACGGCGCGAAGATCTCTGGGCCCATCCCGCTCCCCACCGAGCGCGAGATCGTCACCATTCTCCGCAGCCCCCATAAGGATAAGGATTCGCGCGAGCAGTTCGAACAGCGCACCTACAAGCGCATCATCGACATCTATTCGCCCAACGCGAAGATCCTCGACAGCATCCACCTCCCCGCGGGCGTGGACATCAAAGTGAAGTTGTAATACTGCAAGGTGCGGTATTCGCTAATACATTATAATAGGAGTGAACTTTATCAATGAGTAAAGCAATCATCGGTCGCAAAGTGGGTATGACCCAGATCTTTGCGGAGGACGGCAAGGTCATCCCCGTCACGGTCGTCGAGGCAGGCCCCTGCCCCGTCGTTCAGGTCAAGACGGTGGAGACGGACGGATACGACGCGCTCAAGCTCGGATTCCTCGATGCCAAAGAGAAATCGCTCACGAAGCCCGTCCTCGGTCAGTTCAAAAAGGCGGGGGTGCGCCCCTGCAAGGTCCTCAAAGAGGTCCGCGGCGTCGAAGGGTACAAGGTCGGCGACGAAGTGCGCGCAGACATCTTCGCGGCAGGCGACAGAGTGGATGCGAGCGGCGTCAGCAAGGGCCACGGCTTTACGGGCGTCATCAAGAAGTGGAACCAGCACCGCCTGAAGGAAACGCACGGCGTCGGCCCCGTCCACAGGGAGCCGGGCTCCATGGGTTCGATCAGCGATCCTTCGCGCGTGTTCAAGCACAAGCACCTCGCGGGGCACTGGGGCGTCGAGAACGTCACCGTGCAGAACCTCGAGATCGTGCGGGTAGACGCGGCGCGCAACGCGATCCTCGTCAAGGGCGCGATCCCCGGTCCCAAGGGGAGCGTGGTCACGCTGAAAACGAGCGTGAAGTAAAGAAGGAGCGGAGATATGGCTACAGTAAAAGTTTACGATATGAATAAGAAAGAGGTCGGCTCCATCGAACTCCCCGAGAAGGTGTTCGGCGCCGAGTACAACGAACCGCTCATTCATCAGGCGGTCGTGACCTACCTCGCCAACCAACGTCAGGGCACGAAGTCGACGCTCACCCGCACCGAAGTGCGCGGGGGCGGCGCGAAGCCGTGGCGGCAGAAGAGGACGGGCCGTGCCCGTCAGGGCTCCACGCGGGCTCCGCAGTGGACGAAGGGCGGCGTCGTGTTCGCACCCAAGTCCCGCGACTTCTCCAAGAAGATGAACCGCACCGCGAAGCAGCACGCGCTCTTCTCGGCGCTCTCCAAGAAGGTCGCCGACGGCGAACTCATCGTCGTGCAGGACCTCCGCGCCGACAACGCCAAGACGAAGGAGATGGAAGCGTTCCGCAAGGCATTCGACTTCAAGAAGCGCACCGTCGTCGTCATGGACGAGCCCGACGAGAAGGTCATCCGCGCGGCGCACAACCTTCCCACCCTCTCCACGATCTCCGTCTCCGAGATCAACACCTACGAGGTCGTTTCGAACGCCGTCGTGGTGCTCACGGTCGGGTCGGTGAAAAAACTTGAGGAGGTCTATTGCTGATGGCACCCGAAGATATCATTTTGCGGCCCGTACTCACCGAAAAGGCGACGGACGGCATTGCGGATAAGAGATACACGTTCTCCGTCCTCAAGACGGCGAACAAGACGCAGATCAAGATCGCCGTCGAAAAGATGTTCGGCGTCAGGGTCAAGAGCGTCAACACCGTGACGCAGCGCGGCAAGCTCAAGCGGATGGGCAGGAACGAAGGTTACACGCCCACCACGAAGAAAGCGATCGTCACGCTCACGGAGGACAGCAAGGCGATCGAGTTCTTCAACGCCCTGCAGTAAAACGGAGGAACAGGAAAATGGCAGTCAAGAGATATAAACCCACCTCTCCCGCACGCCGCCTCATGACGGTCCCGCAGTACGGCGAGATCGCCGCGGCGAAGCCCGAACGCGCCCTCCTCGAGGACCAGAGAAAGTCGGGCGGCAGAAACAACGCGGGCAGGATCAGCGTGCGTCACATCGGCGGCGGCAACCGCAAGAAGTACCGCATCATCGACTACAAGCGGAATAAGGACGGCGTCCCCGCCACGGTCAGATCCATCCAGTACGATCCCAACCGCAGCGCGAACATTGCGCTTCTCGTCTATGCGGACGGCGAAAAGAGATACATTCTCGCTCCCGTCGGGCTCAACGTCGGCGACAAGGTCGTAAGCGGAGAGAATGCGGACATCAAGGTCGGCAACGCGCTTCCGCTCTCGGCGATCCCCGTCGGTACGATGGTCCACAACATCGAGCTCAAACCGGGCAGGGGCGGACAGATCGCACGGAGCGCCGGCATCGCCGCACAGGTCATGGCGCGCGAAGGCCGCTATGCGACGGTCAAGATGCCCTCGGGCGAAATGCGTCTCATCCCCGTCACGTGCCGCGCGACGATCGGTCAGGTCGGCAACGTGGAGCACGAGATCATCCGCGTCGGGAAGGCGGGCAAGACCCGTCACCTCGGCATCCGCCCTACGGTGCGCGGCTCGGTCATGAACCCGAACGATCACCCGCACGGCGGCGGCGAAGGCAAGTCTCCCGTCGGCCATGCCGGTCCCGAGACGCCTTGGGGCAAGCCCGCACTCGGCTATAAGACGAGAAAGAAGAAGAATCCGACGAGCAAGTTCATTCTCAAGCGGATCAATTAAAGGAGGGATCATCCATGTCGAGAAGTATAAAGAAAGGCCCTTACGTCGAAGCCAAGCTCCTGGAAAGGATCGAGGCGATGAACGCGGCAAACGAAAAGAAAGTGCTCAAGACCTGGTCGAGAGCGTCGACGATCTTCCCTCAGATGGTGGGTCACACGATCGCCGTTTACGACGGCAGGAAGCATGTGCCCGTATATATCACCGAAGATATGGTCGGCTGCAAACTGGGTGAATTCGCACCCACGAGAACTTTCCGCGGACACACGGCCAAGACGACCGCGCCCGGGAAATAAGGAGGAGAGTTATGGCTGGCAATATGAAGAAAAAGACCTTACGGGTGGCGGAAAACAAGGAAAAACGTCCCTACGCGGTCGCAAAATATATCCGGGTCTCTCCCTACAAGGTGCGGACCGTTCTCGACCTCATCCGCGGCAAGAGCGTCAAGGAGGCGGAAGCCATCCTCGCGAATTGCCCGAACGGCGGCGCGGCGCCCGCGAGAAAGGTGCTCATGAGCGCAGTCGCCAATGCCGAGCACAACATGGATATGGACAGAAACGATCTCATCGTCGCGGAGTGCTTCGCCGACGGCGGGACGAGTCTTAAGCGCATGCAGCCCGTTTCCAAGGGCAGAGGGCACGCGATCCTCAAGAGAACGAGCCACATCACCGTCATTCTTGACGTGAAGAAAGCGTAAGGAGAACTGTAATGGGACAGAAAGTCAATCCTCACGGACTGAGAGTTGGGATCATCAAGAGCTGGGATACGCAGTGGTACGCCGACAAGAAGGAGTTCTCCGCCTATCTCAAGGAAGATAGCGACATCCGCACCTTCATCAAGAAGAAGTACTATGCGGCTGCGATCTCCCGCATCCTCATCGAGCGTGCGGCGGGCAGGATCGTCGTGACCATCTACACGGGCCGCCCGGGCGTGCTCATCGGCAAGGCGGGCGCGGAGATCGAGGTCATCAAGAAGGATCTTGCCAAGCTCACCAAGGGCAAGCAGGTCAGCATCAACGTGACCGAAGTGAGAAAGATCGACGCAGACGCGCAGCTTGTCGCGGAGAGCGTGGCGGCGCAGCTCGAAAAGCGCACTTCCTTCCGCAGAGCCATGAAACAGGCGATCGGGAAAACGATGCGCGCGGGCGTCAAGGGCGTCAAGATGCAGGTCAGCGGCCGTCTCGACGGGCGCGAGATCGCGGGCACCGAGCACTACAACGAGGGGTCCATCCCTCTTCAGACGCTCCGTGCCGACATCGACTACGGCTTCGCGGAAGCGCACACGACGTTCGGGATGATCGGCGTCAAGTGCTGGATCTACAAGGGCGACGTCCTCAAGTCCGCAAAGAAGACGGAAGGAGGCAAATAATGTTAATTCCGAAGAGAGTCAAGAGAAGAAAACAGCACCGCGGCACCCTCAAGGGGACCGCGCAGAAGGGAAATAAGATCGCCTACGGCGAGTACGGTCTCGTCGCGGAGGATGCGGGCTGGATCAAGTCCAACCAGATCGAAGCCGCCCGTATCGCGATGACCCGTTTCATCAAGCGCGGCGGGCAGGT
>CANQQM010000025.1 GCA_947626005.1 uncultured Clostridia bacterium | reverse complement strand
CGCTACTGCCCCTCCATCGAGACGAAGGTCGTGCGCTTCCGCGACAAGGAGCGGCATCAGCTCTTCCTCGAGCCCGAGGGCGCGGACACGGAGGAGGTGTATGTGCAGGGGCTCTCCACCTCCCTCCCCCACGACCTTCAAAGGAGAATGTACCGCACCGTGAAGGGGCTCGAAGGATGCGAGATCGTCCGCTACGCCTATGCGATCGAATACGACTGCATCGACACCCTCGACTTGACGCCCGCCCTCGAATACAAGAAGGTCCGCGGCCTCTTTACGGCGGGACAGATCAACGGGACGAGCGGCTACGAGGAAGCGGCGGCGCAGGGGCTTGCGGCGGGGCTCAACGCCTCCCTCTTCCTCCGCGGCCTTCCGCCCTTCCTCCTCGGACGGGACGAAGCGTATATCGGCGTCCTCATCGACGACCTCGTGACGAAGGGCACCGACGAACCCTACCGCATGATGACCTCCCGCGCCGAATTCCGCCTCCTCCTTCGGCAGGACAACGCCGACCTTCGGCTCACAGAACGCGGCTATGCGGCGGGGCTCGTGACAAAGGAGCGCTATCGGCGTTTCCTTGCCCGCAAGGCGATGCGGGAGGAGGCGCTTGAAACGCTCTCCCTCCGCGCCGATCAAAAGAAGGCGGACGGACTCGTCGTCTCCCGCGGGGATCCCCCGCTCGGAGCGGGAGTGACCTACGCGGACCTTCTCCGCCGCGGCATCCCCATCGGGGAGATAAGAAGGGTGTTCGGGATCCTCGAAGATCTTCCCGCCGACGTCGCCGAGAGCTGCGAGACGGAGATCCGCTACGAGGGCTACTTGAAGCGCAGCCGGGAGGAGATCGAAAGAATGCGCAAGCTCGAAAACCGCCCTCTTCCGCCCGAGATCGACTATTCCGCCCTCTCCGGCCTCCGCCTCGAGGCGCGGGAAAAGCTCGACCGCATCCGCCCCTTGAGTTTGGGACAGGCGGCGCGCATTTCGGGGGTCTCCCCCGCCGATATCGCCGTCCTCATGGTCTACCTCGGCGCAAAAAAATGACCCCCATCTCGCAAAAAATGCGACATGGGGTGGGAAAAACCGTAAAAAAATCGGAACGGACAATGCGCCGTTCCGATTTTTTGTTTTGTTTACTCCTTGCCTTCGGTGATGCGCTTTAAGCGTTCACAGTCGAATTTGGGAGTGCGGTCGGGGTAGAGGAGGCCGTTGACCTCCTGCTGTACGTCGGTGAGCTGGGTGTAGCAGAAGCCGCGAAGTTCGGGATGGGCATAGATGCCCCGAATAAGCTCCCCGTAGCGGGCGAAGAAGGCCTCTTCGTCCTTTGCGCCGTCGTTGTAGCCCCAGTTGCCGTCCTTGGTCTCCGCCGTCATGGCGATCCCGCCGAATTCGGTGAGGAGGACGGGCTGGCCCCTATAGGCACACCCTTCCGCCATCATCCGCCGCCCCTTGCGGTAGAACCCGTCGTAGCGGTCGGCGCGGTACTTCTCCGCGAAGGCGCTGCTGTCGAAGGCGTAATCGTGGAGGCCGAGAAGGTCGGTAGCGTCGGGCGATTCCCAACCGTCGTTGGTCGAGACGAGGCGGGTGGGATCGAGCGCCTTGGTCGCGTAGTAGAGGGAGCGGGCGAAGTTCTGCTGCGCGCCGTCTGAGGCAATGTTGCGCGCCCCCCAGCTCTCGTTTAGGGGAACGTAGGCGATGACGCTTGCAAAGACGCTTGCCTCGCGGACGATCGCCGCCCATTCGGAAGCGATCCGCCCCTCCTCTTCCGCACAGAACTCGTAGGCGGAGGGCATTTCGCACCAAGTGAGGAATCCGAGCTCATCCGCATAGTAGTAAAAATAGGGATCCTCGAATTTCTGATGCTTGCGCGCCCCGTTGAAACCCATCGACATGGCGAGGAGGATATCCTTTTTGATCGCCTCCGTGCTCGGCGGGGTGATGCCGCTCTCCTCCCAATAACCTTGGTCGAGGATGAGGCGCTCGTAGAGGGGTTCGCTGTTCAAAACGACGGTATTGCCGTCCGTCTTGATCTTGCGGAAGCCGAAGCGGGAAGCGGCGGCGTCGACGGGCTTTCCGCCCTTGAAGAGGCGGAACTTCGCCCCGAAGAGCACGGGATGCCCCGGCCGCCATGTGTAGTCGGGATCGACCGAATTGGGCTCCTTGAGCTTGAAGGAATAACGGGTGTGCCTGCCGTCGAGCGAAAAGCGCACCTTCTTTATTTCCTCCCCGCGGAAGGAGACGCAAATTTCCGCCTCGTCCGCAACGCCCGCGGTGACGATCTCTCCCGAGACGGAGAAGGTGTCGAGGTCGGGGAAGAGGGTGTGGGACAGAATGGCGTCCTCCCCCACCCAGTCGATCCAGACGCTCTGCCAAAGGCCGGTATTCGGAATGTACCAACAGGCGAAGCGGTCGCCCGTCCAGCTTTGCTTTCCGCGCGGGAGGACGGGGTCGAGCGGGTCGAAGCAGCGCACGACGATCGTATTCGTGCCCTGCCGAAGAAGCCGCGTGATGTCCGCCGTGAAGGGGGTATAGCCCCCTTCGTGCGAAGCGGCATGCTTGTCGTTGACCCAGACGTCCGTCTTATAGTCCGCTCCGTTGAAGGAGAGCAGGGCGTGCCTGTTCCCCTTCGCTTCGAACGTTCTTCTGTACCATACGCACGGGTGGACGGAAGGATCGCCGATCCCGCTTGCGGGGTACTGATAGCTGAAGGGCACGTTGATTTTTAAGGGAAGCGGAACGCGTCCCGTGTCGTAACCCTTCGCAAGGCCCTCCCCTTCGTCGTCGAAGGCGAATTCCCATTCTCCGTTGAGGGAGAGCCAGTCCTCTCTTTGAAATTGCGGGCGGGGGTATTCTGTTCTCTGCCGCATGATTTCACTCCTTGCGCTTATTTTCCGAACTCCTGCAATTTCTTCGCGACTTCCGCGCTGTCCTGCGTCGCGGAATAGTTCGTGATCTTCATGGGCGTGTTGAAGGAGAAGAACCCGACTGCGCTCTTGAGATCGGCGTCGAATACATTGAAGTCGTTCTTTTCGATGACGAGGCTGCCGTTGCAGATGAAGTAGAACGCCGACCCCTTGCGGATGACCTCGAGGGTGACCGTGTTCCCGTTCTTATACTGCATCCCGGGGACGTCTTTCAGCGTCTCGTCGCGGCCCCACAGCCAGTCGGTGTCGCTCATGTTGCGCTGTGCGCAGCCGACCCTTGCGAGGGTGTAGTTGTTCGCGGCGTCGACGTAGTAGATGAGGGTGTTGTGGATGTCGTTGCCAAGCTCGTCTTTGTCCTCACAGCGGATGGCAAAGCCGAATTTCGGGTACTGGTCGTTCGCAAATCCCTTGTCCGCCGTGACGGTGAAGGACGCCTTCGCGTAGAACTCCGTGGAGAACACGTTCTTGAAGAAGGCGAACTGGTCGCGCGCACCCGTCTGGAGGATATAGGAATCGGCGTCGCCCTTGTCGGCATCGACGTTGAAGCCGTCCGTCGTCTTGATGTAGGAGGAAGGCTTGCCGTCCACTTCGACCGCGCCGAACGTCACGCTCGTCCGCTCGATGTGGGGAGAGCCGTACGTCGCGTTCTCATAGGAATATTCCGAGAAGGAGGAAATTCCGCCGCACGCCTTGTCCTTTCCGAGCACGACGAGCTCGCCGATCGCAAATTTCTCCGCGCCGCCGGGCATGTCGATCGTGATGCGGATCTCGCTGACGGGAAGTTCCGCGAACTCGGCAATGGCCGCGCCGCCCGGACGGATGAGCCCGCTCTCGTCGTCGAAGAACCAATCCCAGTCGAAGCCGAGTTCCTCGATTTTGGCGGTCTGCGTGTCGCCGTCGGCGGTGAGGTAATCCATCTCGATGGACTTCACCGAGCTGAAGGTCGTCTCGTACTCCCAGGAGTTGTAGAGGAGGATGCCGCGCGCCGTGACGGGCTCCGCCCACTTGAGGACGATCGTGTTCGTGTCCGCCGTGAAGGCGCACTCTTCGCCGAGGCTCAGGTCGCGATACTTGAGGATGCCGTCGGTGAGGAGGGAAAGGTTCGCGTCCCCCTTCGCTTCCGTCCCGTTGACGGTGAGGGTGGAGGAAGGCGCGATGTTCTTATAGCCCGAAATGGCCTCGGGGAGGGGCTGGAGGGACCAGCTCGGTCCGTTGGTGTGCATGACCGTCTCCCCCGCTTCGTTCTCTACCCAGACCACTCTGTCGACGGCAAGCGCACGGCCGTCGGAGATGTCCTCACGGTTGCGGAAGGTGTGATAGGCGATGAAGAGTTCGTCCCCCACCTCGACAAAGCTGTGGTGGCCGGCGCTCTTGATGTGCATCCACTCGGGGCTCGACGCGATGACGATGCCGCCGTCCTCTTCGGCGATCTTGGTAAAGACGCCGAGGGGGGAATCGGAGGTCGCCTGCATGACGCGGTAGGTCTCGTCGGTGTAGCCGTTGACCGAGAAGGTGAGGTAGTACGTTCCGTCGTGATAGTACATGAACGGCCCTTCGTTGATGTGCCCTTCGACGTTGTCGAGGTCGGGCACGTCGGGCTTATAGTACCGCTCGAGGGTGCTGTACGCGGGGGCGGTGAGCTCGGTGAGGGTGCCGTAGTCGGGGGTGAACCAATCCTTCATCTTCATACCGAAGAGGTGAGTCCCGTCCCGCTTGCCCGTTCCGACGATGTCGTACCATCCGAAGAAGAGGTACTTCTCCCCCGAAACGGGGTCGATGAACGGACTTGCGTCGAGGGCGCAATCGAAGCCCATTTCACGGTACTTCTGCGGAATGGCCGTGTTGCTCTCGCGGAGGTCGATGACGGGCTGATCGGGCCCGATCTGCTTCATGTCGGCGTTCTCGCGGCGCGGGGTCGTGAAGGGCCCTTTGGGCGACTTCGAGGAGGCGACGGAAAGGCAAAGTCTGCATTCGGGGCCGAGGTTGTCGTTCTGATTCCACGCATTGTAGACCATGTAGTAGGTCTTGTCGTTCTTGTCGTAGATGACCTCGGGCGCCCAGTAGTTGTCGGTCGCCCACGCAATGGAGAAGTCGGGGCTGAGAGCGAGGCCGGTCGTCTCCCAATGGGAGAGGTCCTTGGAGCGCCATGCCTGATAGCCGTGTCCGTTAATCTCGTCGCTCGTGCCGTAGGCGTAGAACCAACCCTCTTCCTCCCCTTCCGAAATGTAGATGACGGAGGGATCGGCAACGCCGAACTCGAGGGAGTTCACATAGAAGAGGTTGCCGTTGTAGTCGTGGGCGGGATCGGCCATTTCGCTGAGCTTTTCCGCCTTGTAGTTGAATCCCTCGATCGGTTTCGCCGCCTCTTTCTTACACGCGGCAAGAACGGAAGCCGACCCCGCCGTCATAAGCAGCGCAAGCGCAAGGGATGAGAGTTTTGCGATTTTTTTCATGATATCTCCTTAAATTAGTCTTTGAGTCCGCTCGCGACAATGCCCGAGATAAAGAACCGCTGGGTGAAAAAGTACACGATGAGCATGGGAACAAGCGCCACGATGCTCGCCGCCATGACAACGTTGGAACGACGCTCGTAGGTGTCGGCGATGTTGTTGAGGGCGACCTGCAGGGTGTAGAGATGATCCTCATGCAAGTAAAGTAACGGTCCGAGGTAGTCGTTGTACCCGCCGATGAATCCGAGAAGCCCCTGCGCAAGGAGGGCGGGAACGGCAAGCGGCACCATGATACGGAAGAAGATGCCGAAGTAGCCGAGCCCGTCGAGCTTGGACGCCTCGATGAGACTGTCGGGAATGCCCGCGTAGAACTGCCGCATGAAGAACACACAGGCCGCGGCGCCGAACATTCCGGGGATCATGAGGGGCAGCGGGGTATTGATCCAACCGATCGAATCGTAGATGACGTACTGGGGAACGATCATGATCGTCCCCGGGATCATCATCGTCCCGAGAAGGAGGGAGTACATCCACTTCTTCGCACGGAAGCGCAGCTTGGAAAAGGCGTACGCCGAGAGCGAAGAGGTGAAAAGCCCCAAAATGGTGGGCGGGAGCACATAGAGGAGGGTGTTGAAGAAGCCGTTCACGAGGGACGGGAGCGACGAATCGGGCGACGCCTTATAGGTGAACACTTCCTTATACCCCTCTGCCGTGAAGCCCATGGACGGCACCCACGAAAATTCGGAGGAGACCGCGTCCTGCCATGTCTTCATCGAGGTGATGATGACGATGAGGAAGGGAAAGAGGATGACGAGCGCATAGAAGGCGAGAACGGCGTAGATGACCGCTTTCGTCACGATCTTCATCTTCTTTCCGCTGCGCATCTTGGGCCCCTTCTCCTTGCGGGCGGGGGCGGTTTCGGCGGCGGGGAGAGCGGTTTCTTCCGCGGGGATCTCGTAATTACTTGTCATACTTTACCCACCTCCTCGAGCCGAAGAATTGAATGAGGGTGACGGCGAGAATGAGCGCTGCGAGCACCCACGAAGCCGCACTTGCGACGCCGACGTTCTGCCAGTCGTAGAGGTACTGGTACATGAAGAACACGATGGTGATACCGTGCTTTTCGGGGCCGCCGTTGCTGTCGAAGACGTTTGTGACGGTGAAGGATTGCAGCATCCCGATGACGCCCATGATGAGAAGATAGAAGGTCGTGGGCGAAATGGAGGGAAGGACGATGCGGAAGAACTTGGTGAACGGTCCCGCGCCGTCGATCTCCGCCGCCTCGAGCGACGACTGGTTCACGTTGGTGAGCGCCGCCGTGTAGAGGAGGATGCCGTACCCCATCCCCGACCAGATGCTGATGATGTTGATCGTCACATAGAAGATGCCGGGGTCGTCCGTCCAGTCGATCGCACCGTTCATGATGTCGGTGTTGCCGAGGATCTGATTGATGATCCCGTACGACGGGTTGAACATATACCGCCACATGATGGTGATCGCGACCACCGAGCAGACGTAGGGAATGAAGTAGATGATCCGCCAGATCCCCCTTCCCTTGATGTCGCGGCTCAGAAGATATGCGACCGCAAGGGCGAGGATCTGACTGATGAAGGTGGAGATCCCGAGGATGATGGTGTTGCCGATCGCCTCGAAAATGGAGATCCCGACCTCATCCGCCGCCGTCGTGAAGAGGTAGGCGAAATTCTTGAATCCCGCCCATTCGGCGCTTCCGATGTCCCAGCCCGTCCCCATGTCGAGAAAGGCCATGGCGAAGGCAAGGATGAGCGGAACGAGCCCGAAGATGCAGAATCCGATGAGAGGAATGGCCGCAAACAGCGTTCCGTAGATCTCCTCCGTGTCGAACTTCTTCCGCTTGGGCTTTTTTTCGGGGATCTTCTCCAAAAGTCCGTCCGACAGTGCCGCATCGAACTCAGCGGAAACTTGGCCTATTTCCTGCCCTTCGGCGGCGGTTCCTGCGATTTCCTGTTCCATGCGGTCCTCCTGTCAGCTCTTCCTCGTGTAGGACTTGAGGAGCGTGGGGGTATTTTTGACGGCATCGCTCGTCATGAGCTGCGCGAACGTCATGTCGCCTTCGCGGACCTTGTGGTTGAGGTCGTCTGCCCACGCGTTGATCCACTTATTGTCCTTCAAGTACCACCAGTCGCCGGGGGTCTCGAACTGCGCCGCACGGACGAACACGATGGAGTTGCGGGGATTCATCTCGGACTGAAGGAAGACTTCGGAATTGGCAAGGTCCTTCTGCGAAGGAATGGCAAAGCCCGATTTCGCCTGCGCTTCCTGACCCGTCTTGCCGCCGATGAATTCGGCGAACAGCCAAGCGGCCGTCTTCTTTTCCGACTTCTTGTTGATGCAGAGCGCGACGGAGCCCGAATGCCCCGCTTCGACGCCGTGCACGGTGACGTTGCCGTCTGCGTCGTATTCTTTATACTGAGGAAGAGGCGCGACGTCCCACTCGAAGTTGCCGTTTGCCGTGGAGCCCGGCTTTTCGCCGCAGACGGTGCGGAAATCGACGACGTTCCATCTGCCGTCGACGAGCATGCCGACCTTCTTTTCGGCGAACTTGGTCGCCTTCTGGGAGTCGTCGCCGATGACCTTCGGATAGGCGCTCACGGCGTAGCCCATTTTGCCGTTATACACTTCCTTCGTCGTCGGGGTGGTGAGGCTGACGAACTCGACCATGGCGTCCCTTTGGGAAGGAAGCTGGTTGAGCTTGCCCTCTTCTTTGAGCGCGGTGACTTCGGGGCGGATGGTCTTATTCTCCGCCTTGACGTCGACGAGCTTATCCTTCCATGCGATGATCTCGCCCGCCTTGTAGCTCGTACCGTTGACGGTGACGGGCTCGATGACGTTGTCCGCGACGATGAAGTTGGGCGTATCCTCGAAGAGGGTGAGATCCCAATAGCCGCCGTTGTACTGAGGGTCGCTGTCTGCGACGTACTCGATGCAGTCGCCGCCGACCGACCAACCGTAGTTGAACCACCACTCGGTGTAGTAGCCGCTGTAGTCCTTCGACGTTGCGCCGTACTTATCCTGAAGAAGTTTTGCGACGGTCGTCGTCTCCTCCCAACTCATCGGGACTTGATTGTTGAACCACTTCTGATTGTTCCCGTCGACAAAGTACCCCTTCTCCTTGACTTCGCCCGAGATGCCGAGCTCCGTCTTTGTCTTGCCGCGTGCATCCGCCTTGGTGCCCGCGTTGAAGGCCGCAAGGTCCTCCTTCGCGACGGAGAGGACTTTGATGCCCACTTCGTTGAACTGCGTCTCGTTGTAGTAGATGACGATGGGACCGATGTCCTTCGGAATGCCCCAATAGTGGGCGTTCGGGCCGTCCTGCGTCGTCGTGTCGACGTCGTAGAGGTAGCGGTTGACCGACGTCTCCCACATGTCCTCGATCTTGATCTCCTTACTGGCGGGGATGGTCGTGCCGCTCTCCGTCGTGCCGCCCTTGATCCACACATCGAGGGGTTCGAGATAGCCCGAGGAGGCGTACGTCTTGTAGTCGGCGTCGCCGACGTAGAAGATGTCGACGGAGGCGTTCTTGTTCTTGAGCGCGGTGAGCACCTTCTGCCCGTATTTGCCCGAGGGCATCTGTTCGTAGTGAACTTTGATATGGCTCTCGGCGTACAGTTCGTTGAACTGGGCGACGAGGGAGTCGAATACCGACTTCTCGTTCTGATCGCCGTAGCCCCAGAAGTTGATGGTCGTCTCTCCGCTTGTGCTCGGACGGATATTGCCCTGCTCGTCGATCGTAATGTCGCCGCCGCCCTTAGGGCCGCAAGCCGCAAGTCCGAATACCGTCGATGTGACGAGGACCGCCGCCCCCGCGATCGATGCGAATTTGAGTAATTTTCTCACGATGATTCTCCTTTTTTGATTTTTTACGAGAATAGCCGCGTTCAAGGCGCGGCTATGGGGAGAGCCCCGAAGGGCCCTCCCCCTTTCCATTGCTTTACGCTTTGCGGGTAACGGTGATAGCGCCGCCGTCATGCGCGTAGTTCTGCCAAGTTGCGCCTTCCGCGCCCGAGTAGAGCTGCCCGCCGAAATCGACTTGGATCGAATCCGCCGTCGGGGTCTTGAGCCAACGGTTGGAGATGAAGATCTCGAAGCAGACTTCCGACTTATCGTCGGAGATCGTCATGCCCGCGTCGGTGATATAACCGGTGTGATACACGTCGCCGCCGAAGGTCATGACCTTCCCTGCCCAGTGACCGATCGCATCGCTCGGACTGAAGAACTCGATATTGGTGTTATACCACCAACCGTCGTTTGCATCTGCGGAGTGGGTCGCCGTGACGTTGATGTCGGTGCCCTTGATGCGGAGTGCAAGATAGAGACCGTCGGAAGCAAGGAATGCCGCATACTTCGCTTCGGTGAGGACTTCGGAATGCTGAGAAACATCCGTGAAGGTCTCCGTCCAGTCGGCGAGGTTGCCGTCGATCTTCCTTTCGGTCGCGGTACGGATGCCGCTCTTGGTGACCTCTGCGCCGCGCCAGCCCCAATCGTAACCGACGTCGGTGAACCAAAGTCCGACCCCGCTGCAATTCGTGAGACCTGCGCCGGAACCCGTTTCGCCCTCGACCTTGAAGCCGAACGTTGCGGGGATGTAATCGCTGTTATAGTCGAAGTCGGGGATGTTGACGTAGGAGACGAAGATCTCGACCGTGGTATGATGCTTGCCGTTTTCGAGCGTTTCCGTCTTCATGAACGCTTCGTCCACGTTGCGCTGTCCGTTTGCGGAAACGAGCCACTGTCCGCCGTCCGATCCTTGGAACGTGCCGCCGCCGAGACGGAACTCAACGTTGGTATCGAGCCACCAGTGCGTGAAGTTCCCGTTGCGCGTCGTCTGCTTGTGCGTGTTGTGGACGACGTCGTAGAAGATGTTCACGCCGTAGGTATCCATGTAGGCGTACACGGTGAAGCTTCTGCCGTCCGTGATCGGAACGCGGAACGGGTTGGTCTTCTGCGCTTCCGTCCAGTCGGAGAGGTCGCCGTCGAGCGTCTTGGTGGTGCCGTGCGCCGCGGGGGTCTTGGTGTAGATCGTGTCGAGGTCGGTCGTCGAATAGCCGTCCTTCGCGTACATCTCCATGTTGAAGTTGAGCACGCTGATCGCGACCTTTTCGTCTGCCGCGAATGCGGACTGCACGGGAAGCCCGACGACGTGACCGTCTGCCGTGAAGTAGAGCTTGCTGCCCACCTTGGAGACGCCGAGGGTGACGAAGCCCTGATCAACGTTGTAGTCGAACTTCACATTGCCGAGGGCGGTGTAACCGCTCTCCATGTTGTTGAAGTACACGGGAACATCGTTCCATCCCCAATCCTTCGTCCAACCGTTCAGCGTTTCGGGACGCCATACGAGCGCCGCATAGGCATTGTTCCAACCGGTGCTGTTGGGAGCCCCTTCGCCCTTCGTATTCTGAAGGTCGATGAAGAAGTAGTACGTTCCCGTCTTGGACATGATGGAGAGCCCCGCCTTGCCCCACTGTGCGTTGTGCGGATCGCTCACGATGGAGAGTTTTGCCTCTGCATACACGTTCGCGCCGTATGCGCCTTCGATGGGAAGGATGCTCTCTACGAGCGGCTGTGCCTGATTTGCATACCATACCGCATCGGCTCCCGTGCCCTGCGCCTTGAAGTTCGCCGAGGGAGCAAGGAATACGTCGCCGTCCACCGTGAGGGTGCCGAGGCCGTCCTGCGCCGTCGCGACGAGGTTTTCAAGGCCGAGCGCATCGCAGATCTCACGGACGAGGAGAGCATAGCCCGGTGCGCTGTAATGGAGACCGTCGTAGAACCACATGAGGTCTGCCGCGCCGTTCGTCTTGGTGACATGGGGACGCATATCGATGAAGTTGATCCCTTCCTGCGCCTGTACCCAAGTGTTGACTGCTTCGTACAGATCCGCGTAACCGTGGAACTGAACGTTGTCGACAAGGCTGATGTAGTAGATGTTGACGTTCGGCCATTCCTGCTTGAAGCCCTTGAAGAGCGCGTCGAGCCTTTGAATGACGCTTTCATCCGATTCGCCCGCGTCGATGTTGTTGACGCCGATGTGGATGATGATGTTCTTGGGGTTGTAATGGGTGAGCTGTGTGACGAGCTGATCCTGCCAGTACTCGACCTTCGTGCCGCCCACGCCGAGGTTGATGGCGCTAAGGCTGCCGAAGACGTCCTTCCACGTCTGGAAGAAGGCGGTGTCGATGTAGCTGTCGCCGCAGAAGAGGTAATCGACGTCCACCTTCTGGGTGGTATCGACTTCGTACTCTCCGAGGTTTTCCGCATTCGTCTCGAGCGTGTATTCTTTTGCTTTAAGGAGGAGGTTGAAGGAAACGATGCCGAAGTAGACGTCCTCGTTTTCCTTGATGCCCGCGTTGTAGATGGTCGAAACGACTTCCCCGTTATAGACAAGGCTGAATACGATGCCCTGACGGTAGATCCCGAGGGTCACATATTGATCGTTCTGATAGACATCCGCAGAAGCGCCGACCGTCTTGCCGGGGATCGTATTCCACGACGACCAATTTCCGTTCGTGCGGACATTGTAGCCGAGAGCGGTGGAATTCGAGTTGATCGCGGGAGCTGCCGCATTGCTGATCGCGTCGACATAGAAGAGAAGGCCCTTCGACCCGTCTGCGTTGTACACGATGACGCCGAACTTGGGATAGCTGTCGTAGTTGCCTCCCGCCATCGGCTCTGCGCCTTTTACGGTGAGCTTTGTCGCCGCGTAGAAGCGGTTGTGTCCTGCGGTCGCGGGCATGTAGATATTATTGTCCGTGCCCGCCCTGCTCGACTGCATCTCGATGTAGGGATCGCTTTCCGTGGAAACGTCGTGGCTGACGTCCCAGCCCTCCGTCCTCGAGAGGCCTTTGCCGCCGTCGCCCCACGTCTCGCCTGCGGGAAGAGGCGGAAGGCCTTCGCCGCCGATGAGGTCGTTCTCGAGCGCCATGGCCCAATGCTGAGTCACATCGTCTGCCGTCGCATACAGCTGACCGCCGATCCATGCTCTCACCGATCTCGCCGAGGAGTCGGTGAAGTTCTGCCGTGCGATGAAGAGCTCGAATACGAGTTCGTCGTCTGCGCTTGCATTCTGCGTGAGTTTGGCGCCCGCGTCGTTTACGAAGGAGGTATGGTATGCCTTTCCGCCGAAATAGATGATGCGCGCCGCTCTTAAAACGCTGCCGGCTTGCCCTTGGATCTCGAGGTTCTGGTTGAGCCACCACTTGTTGTTCGCCCCGCCTTCGGCGTCCTGTCCGCTGACGAACTGACGTTCCGCAATGGTCTCCGCCTTCGCCTTGATCGCGAGATAGAGCCCGTTCTCGTTCAAAAGCCCCGTCCACTCGTAGCGGCCCTTCGTAGTCCATTCCGCATCCGCCCAATCGTCGAGCTCGCCGTCCATGACTTTGTCGGTCGCGCCGAGGATCCCGCTCTTGGTGATGAGGATGCCCTGTGCGTCATATCCGCCCGTTCTCCACCAGTCGCCCGTCTCCCAGACGTTGCCGCATTCGCCGCCGATTTTTACAAAGAAGTTCGCGGGAACGGGAGTATTGTCGTTGCTGTACGTTCCGCCCGCGATCGATCCGTAAGGGACAAAGATCTCCGCAACGGTGTGGAAAAGCTCGCCCGATTTCTCCGTATGGAAGTAATACTGTTCGTCCTCGATGTTGATGTGCGTGCCGTTTGCCGCGACCGCAAACTGTTTATCCGTGTTGCCGCCGAGACGGAATTCGACATTGGTGTTCTTATACCACTCGTCTGAATCCGTTACGTCGGTCAAATGATACCAATCGTAGAAGATGGTGACGCCGAGCTCGCCCTTGGTCGCATACACGGTGGCGCTCCTGCCCTGATCGGAGGGGAAGATGAAGGGATTGCTCTTCTCTTCGTTCGTCCAGTCGGAAAGGCTGCCGTCGAGCGTCTTGTCGGTCGGATCCGACGGTCTTGCTTCCCATTCTTCCATCTCCTGCTGATAGGTGTCGAGCTCGTTCTCGTCCGTCACAAGCTTGTAGCCCTTGACCTTGAGCATGATGTTGAAGGAGACGAGGCCGAAGTACATCTCTTCGTTCGTCGCGGAAATACCGGGAAGCTCAACGACCTTGAGCGCATTGCCGTTCACATAGAACTGGACCTTGTTCTGATTGCGGTAGATGCCGAGCGTGACATAGCTGTTTTCGCCCGCATACACGTCGGGAGATGCGCCGACGGTGCCCAGTTTGGTTTCGGGCCACTTCCAACCGCCGTCCCACTGCACATAGCTGACTGCCGTTGCGTCCGTATCGAAGTGCTGTTTGTCCGCCGCACTCTTCGCGTCCACAAAATAGAGGTAGCCGAACGAGCCGTCCTTCTTGACGAGTTCGAGCCCGAATTTCGGATAATCGTCGTTGTTGTGAGGTTCGGTCGCATGGATCTGCACCTCCGCATACGCCTTCGAGACGTTGGAATGGTGCATGTAGATGTTGTTGTCCTCGTGGAGGCTCGTCATCTCGATGTAAGCATCGGAGGTGCCGTCGTCCGCCGAAAGGTCCCAACTGCTCTTCATCGGAAGGCCGTCGCCGCCGTTGCCCCAGACTTTCCCGAGTTCGAGGTCGGGGTTCTCGGCAAAGGTGCCGTCGGCATTGACGAGAAGATAGGTGTGGCTCTCCTGGATGTTTGTGCTGTGGCTTGCATCATAGAGAAGCTGATCGGCGTTCTGGAAGCCGAGAGCGACCACTGCGTTGTGATCTGCCTTCGTTGCCCCGATCGCCGCGTAGGGCATCGTGATCGTTATACGGTACCCCGCGACCGTCTTTTCGTCGAGCGTGAGAAGTTTCGCCTCCGCCGTAAGGCCCTCGACCGTCGCGACCGTCGTGTTGTGCATGGTCGCCGCCTGAACGTTTCCGTCGAGGTCCGCGCGGACACGGTACGTCTTATCGGAGACGCCCGAGATGCGCTCTTGCTTGGCAAAAATAACAGAGACGCCGTCGTTCCCGCTTATACCGCTGCCCGTGGATACTTCGGTGTCTTCGACCCAAGCCGTAATGACAAGCCCCGCATCCGCGTATTCTGCGGTATAGTGCGCCTTCGCGTCTCCGTTTACAAGGGTGAGGTTCCCCGCAGGGAAGCTCTCGATTTTTTCCGCATCCACTCCCTCGGGGAGCTTCTGCTCTTCTCTCCACTGTGCCGTAAATACGACATCGTGGGCGGGCATCGTATAGGATGCGCCCGCGTCATACGTCTTGGAGCCGTCGCTCCAGTTCACGAATAAGTACCCCCCCCCTCGGGTGAAGGTATCCGCGCCGCGCAGGGTGATCGATTCCCCTTCGGCATACGACTCGGCGGGGACGGTATCCGTCGCGCCTGTATAGCCGGCTTCGTACGTCACGGAATACTTCGTCTCGGGGTCTTTACAGGCGCACGCCACAGCGAGTGTGCCCATACAGAGTACCGCCGCGATGAGGACCGCGATCTTTTTGCTCTTGCCTAACATATCCTTTCCTCCTTATCTATTTGTTCTCTCATCTTTACGATGGAAAAACCGAATTTTCTGCGCGTTTTTCTACCCCATTCGCGCATTTTGCCCATAAGAGCTTACTTCCACCCCTCCACGCCGACGACCTCGGTGATGCGGGGTCCCTCTCCCCCTTCGATGCGCAACACGGCGATCTCCGCGGCCCGCTCCGCAAGCGCCCGCTTATCCGTCGCGATCGAATAGAGTTCGTAGGGAATGTGCACTTCGCGCGCCACGCAGTCGTACCCGACGACCTTGAGGGGCGGGAGCTTCTCCCGCGCCATCGCGTAGAGCGCGTTGTAGGCGATCATGTCGTTGAAACAGAAGAGACCCTCGACGCCCTCGAGGGTGAGTTTTTGTACGATCTCCGCCATGGGCGCGGAATAGGCGTCCTCCGCGGAGGGCGTCACCATGCCGAGCCGCACCGCCTCCTCGCGGAAACCGCAGAAACGGTCGTAGGCGCAGGTGATGTCGAGCGGAACGGTGAGGTATGCCGCCTTCCCGCAGCCGAGGGAAGAAAGGTAGCGTGCCGCGATCCGCCCCCCTTCCTCGTCGTCGGTGCGGATGGTGTCGACCGTCTCGAGCTCCGTCCGCCGCCCGATGAGGAGGACGGGAATGGCGAAGGTGTCGATCATGTGTCCGATCTCCCGCACGGGTTCGAGGAAGGAGATGATCCCCGCCGCATTGTGCGAAACGGCGAATTCGTACGCCGCGCCGTCGAGCTTCGCCTCCTCCACGGAGAGCATGAGAATGGAATATCCTCTCCGCCGCAGGCTCTGCTGAAGATAGTCGATCATGACGGAGAAGTAGATGTTCACGAGGTTATCGTAGACGACGGCGACGAGGCGGCTCTTGCCTCCGCGGAGGGAACTCGCCGTGCCGTTCATCACATAGTTGAGTTCGGCGGCCACGCGGAGCACCTTCTCCCGCGTCTCCTCCGAGATGTCGGGCGCGTTGCGGAAGGCGCGCGAGACCGTCTGCGACGTCACTTGCGCCGCTTTCGCCACGTCCTCCATCGTAACTCTTGTCCGCTTTGCCGTCATGGGTGAGATCATTCCTCCGCGTCGATATAGAAAGTGCCGTCCTCGCGGAATCCCGCCTCCGCAAAGCACATGCGGCGGTCGCCGCTCGGCTTTTGGGGGTCGGAATGGATGTGGAACGCCGTGAGAAGTTTTTCGCCCTCGCCGCGGAAGAAGCTGTTGTGCCCGGGGCCCGAGAAGTCCCCCTCCCTCCGCTTGAGTATGGGTGCGGCGTATTTTTCGAAAGGACCGAACGGCGAAGCCGCCACGGCGCACCCGATACAGTAATCGGGTGAGTCGTAGCAGTTCACCGAATAGGTCATGTAGTATGTTCCGTTGTGTTTGAGGAGGGCGGGACCCTCGTTCCACCGCCAATCGGGGGACGCCGTCTCGTAGGGAAGGCAGGGAGAGGCCACTTTGACGGGTTCCCCGCAAAAGGCGCGGAGATCGTCCGAAAGACGGACGCAATAAATTTCGCTCGTGTGCACGCCGCAGAGGATGTTCTCGCTGCAGTCGCGGACATAATATAGGTACACTTTGCCGTCGTCGTCGAAAAAGAGCGTTCCGTCGATGCAGGCATAGTTGAGGTCGAAGAACGGGGCGGGCGCGAGGTCCTCGAAAGGACCCGGGGGGGAGTTCGCGACGGCAAGCCCGAGCCGCAAGCTGTGGTTCGCCTTCCACCGCCCCGTATAGAGCAAATAGTACTTTCCGCGATAGGAATAGACCTCGGGCGCCCAGAAGCAGTTCTCCGCCCAGGCACTCCCGCGGTAGCAGTAACCCTCCTTCGTCCAAGACCGTAGATCTTTCGACGTGAAGCGGAGGATCCCGTCGGGAGCCGAAGTCGCAAAGGCATGAAAGGTGTCCCCTTCCTTGAGGATAAAGGGATCGCCGATCCCGGTGATTGCCGTTCGAATCAACATGCCGTTTTCTCCGTTATCGTTAACGCAATTACAGTATAAATGAGGATGGCGATTTTGTCAATACTTTTTCAAAAAATTTTTTTAATTTTTTTCACGGAACGGGCAAAGCGGCCCTTTCGATCGGGAAAATTTTCCAAAAAACTAAAAAATTTTTCTTATAGAAGTAAAATCGGGAAAAAATCACAAGAAAAAAGCCCGAAGCGTCTGACTTCGGACTTTTCGGACGATCCCTCCCCCTTTTTATGAGGAGGGCGGTTTGGGGCGATCTTTATGTGAAGTACGCCTCGAAATCCCCGAAGGAAGTCACCTTCAGCAGCTTCACGCCGGGGAAAGACGTCACGACCCGGATCTTCACCGTCTCCGTGCTGAACGACGGCGACGTCGCCACCTTGACCTTGTAATCGGGAAACGATTCGACGAATCGGCCCTTGAGGTCGGGGTGGAAAATATTAAATATGTTCAAAACGATTGCGCGGAGGGCACATTCCCGCTATAATAAAATACGAAAGAACCTCTTAAGAAGGCAGCGCATGGTCGAAGTACAGCATATCACAAAAGTATATGGGAAAGGAAAGAAGCAAACGGTCGCACTCGACGACGTCTCTTTCGTCCTCCCCGACAGCGGATTTATCTTTGTCGTCGGGAAGAGCGGCTGCGGGAAATCCACCCTCCTCAACATGATCGGCGGGTGCGACAAGATGACTTCGGGGGAGATCGTCGTCGACGGGAATAAGTTCTCCTCCTTCAAGGAGCGCGATTACGACAATTTCCGCTGCGACTACGTCGGATTTGTCTTTCAGGACTACTGCCTCCTTGAGGGGCTCACGGTCGAGAAGAACGTGGCGCTTGCCCTCGAACTCAAGGGGGGATCGTCCCCCGAGGCCGTGCGGGAGGCACTTGAGAAGGCGGAGCTTTCCGAGTATGCCGACCGCTATCCCGACGAACTCTCGGGCGGCCAGAAGCAGCGGGTCGCCATCGCGAGGACGCTCGTAAAGCGTCCCAAGCTCATCCTTGCCGACGAGCCGACGGGCAACCTCGACGCCAAGTCGACGCGCATCATCCTCGACATCCTGAAGGAGATCTCGAAGACGACGCTCGTCGTCATCGTTTCGCACGATCGCAGCGACGCCGAGGAATATGCGGACAGGATCCTCGAGCTCTCGGCGGGGAAGATCGTCGGCGACCATTCCCGCAACCCCGACGCCCTGCCCGTCAGCATTTCGGACGGGGTGATCGCCGTCCAGAGGGGGACGGTCTTTACCGAGGAGCAGATCGAAAACATCAATGCGGAACTTGCCAAGGGCCATGCGCGGTTTGCGCAGATCGACACGAAGTTTATCCCGACGGCGCCGCCCGAAAAGGCGGACACGGTACGCGGTTTTTCGTCGGAACGGCTGAGCGGGAGAGGGTTTCGGATGCTCTTTTCCATGTTCCTCAAAAAGCGGAGAGTGGGGATCGTCGTCACCGCCCTTTCCATCGTCTTTATGATCGTCGTCATGGGGGTGTGTCAGCTCTTTACCCGCTTTTCGCCCGACGCCGAGATCGCCCGCCTCTACACAGAGGACAGTCTTTCGGGCACCATTATCATGCAAAAGGGCGTCTACGACAACGAATTTTCCCAAACGCTCAACATTAACCGCTTCGTCCGCGTGACGGAGGACGACAAGGAGGGCTTCCGCGCCGCAGGGTATGAGGGCGGGATCTACCCCCTCTACAATGTCTCTTTGATGACCCATGTCGTCAATCCCGCCGTCTGGAACATCGAGGCCTATTCGCTGCCCGAAGATACGGCGAACTACAAACAATTCTATTGCGGAAGCGGGCTCGGGGTGCTCGTCACCGAAAAGTCGTACCTTGCCAAGGTCTACGGGAACGGGGACGGGGAGATCGATCTCCTCTCGGGATCGCTCGAAACGGAGGGAGACGGTGTCGTTCTTACCGATTATTTAGCGGACAGCATCCTCGCATACAACCCCAATTTGCGCTCCCCCGGGGAGGACGTGTACGCAAGTCTCATCGGTCGGGTGATCTTCTATCGGTTCCGCGTTTCGGGCGTTGTCGGGACGGGCTACCGCGACCGCTACGGCGCCCTGATCGAGGCCGCAAAGGCGGGGCAAACGGAGTTCGAGCATGACCTTCTCACCGCCTTCATCGAGGAGGCCGATTCCACCCTCAACATCGGTTATTCCTTCAACCCCGACTTCTGCGCGGCGTACTGCGCCGACCGCGACCTCAACCGCACCGTCTACTACGGCACCGTCGAGGCGAAGTGCGACCGCGGCGCCGCCACGAGCAAACGGTTTTGCACGTCGCATTCTTCGCTCAAACCGGGACAGGCGTATGTGCGCAAAGATTTCTGTTCTTCCCTCTTGGGGATCCCCGAATCGGAGCTCACAAACGACGTCGTCGGAACCGAATTCACCGCCACACGGTATGAATTCGTGCCGCAAGGAGAGGAGCCCGACTTCACGATGGAGCTCACCGTTGCGGGGCTTCTCGACGTCACTTCCGGGAACGGCGACCTTGCCCTCTCCCCCGAAGATTATGCCAAATTCAAAGAGTACGGCACCATCCCCTACGCTCTCTATTTCGACGATCTCGACAGCGTGACCGAACTCTACGCCGCGGGGGAGGAACTCAACTACATCGTGCGCTCCCCGCTTGTTTCGGCGATGTACACGGTCGCGAAGGCGGCGCTCGTATTCACGGATATGTTCAAGCTCATCGTCGCACTCATGCTCATCCTTACCGTCGTCACGCTCGTCGCATTCGGCGTGGGGAGCGTGAGAAGAGGAATGTACGACATCGCCGTCATCCGCGCACTCGGCGGCAAGACACGCGACCTCACCTTGATGTTCGTCCTCGAAATGCTCATCGTGAGCGCCGTTTGCTGCGTGATCTCGGTCATCGGTTTGGCGCTCGGCGCAAACGTCTGCAATTCCATTTTGGTGGAGGGCTTCGTCTTGCTCGTAAAGAACGTTTTCATGCGCCGTCTCCGCATCATCGCCTTCGATTGGGGGATCATGCTGATCGACGCCGCACTCGTGCTCTTCCTCACCGTCGTCGGCGCAATCGTGCCCTTCCTCATCATGCGGAGAGCCAAGCCGAGGGAGATCATCCGCGCCAAAGAGTAAGAGGTTCTGCATATTATACAAAAATGACAGGCGGGAGCGAAACGCTCCCGCCGAGGTTTATGTAAGAGATCAAAGAATGGATTTTCCGACCCCATGTGCGCAATTG
>CANQQM010000024.1 GCA_947626005.1 uncultured Clostridia bacterium | reverse complement strand
TTATGCAAAATGATATCGACAATGTGTTCTCGCTCATCGGCGACTTCGGCACGGTCACGGCGGAGGGGCGGACGTACGGGCACATCCTTAACGCCCTCTCGGGGGAAGGGGGCTTCGGCTACGACCCGCTGTTCTTCTCGGACGACCTTCAAAAATCGTTCGGGGTCGCTTCGGCGGCGGAGAAGAACGCCGTCTCCCACCGCGGAAGGGCGCTTCACGCCCTCCTCGGGAAGATGGGGGCGCTATGACGACCTTTGTCATCCTCTCCGATTCTCACGGTCGGCGGGGCGCGGTCGACCGCATCCGCCCCCTCTTTGCGGAGAACGACCTCGTCGTCCACCTCGGCGACGGCATGGGGGACATGCGGGAGGCGATGGCGGAATTCCCCGACAAGGTGCACGTCCTCCGCGGCAATTGCGACTTCTCCTACGGCCCCGAGGAGGAGGTCATCGAGCGGGACGGGCTCTCCGTCCTCTGCTGTCACGGCCACCGCTACGGGGTGAAGAGCGGCCTTTCCCGCCTTGCGGAACGGGCGAAGGCGCTCGACTGCGAGGTCGCCCTCTACGGTCACACCCACCGCGCCGACATCTCGGAGGTGGACGGCGTGCTCTGCATCAACCCGGGCGCGATCGGAAGCTACGCCGACCCCGGGTATGCCTATCTTGTCATTCATAAGGGGAAGGCGACGGCAACGCTCGTCCCTCTTACATAAAAAAAGCTCCGCTGAGAGCGGAGCGGAAACGCCTCTTCGGGGGCGTTATTTTTTCATGGCGCGGTGGGTGCGCACGGCGCTGCGGATGATCTCGAAGATGTTGATCCCGATCCCCGAGAGGATGTAGACGTAGTAGGTGAAGAACCGCCATGTGAGGATGGTCCAGCCGATGACCGACTCGATCCCCGCGACCGTCGCGAACACGATGGAGCTTGCCGCTTCGAGCGCCCCCGCATTCCCCGGGGTGGGGATGAGAAGGGCGGCGTAGCGCGAAACGATGGTGAGGCAGGCGATCTGCATGAGGAGGGGGAAGCTCGGCGGGACATTTGCGACCGCGATCACGATGAAGAAGGGGATGGTCACAAAGAGGAGGGATTCGAGGATGCAGAGGAAGATGAGCGGGATGAACTTCACGAGCATGCGGGCAAACTGACGGAACACCGTGCTGTACTCGGTGACTTCGCGCACGAACTTCTTTGTCACCCCGACCCTGTGCTTTACGATACGGAGCCTCGCAAGGAGGCGCACGACCTTCACGACGATGCACTTCCCGAACTTGGGGAAAATGGAGAAAACGGCAAGCGTCGCGGGGACGGAGATATTGATGACGAGGGAGATCCACGAGAGGATGAGGACGGTCGTATTCACCGTCGTCTTGGGGACGAAGCGGGGGGTGAGCGCAAGAAGTACAACGGCAAGGAGGGAGAGGAAGATGATGCTCACGATGTACTTCATGATGGGAATGGCGCTCGCGACGCCCTTCGGGATATCCTTCTTGTGCAGATAGAAGATCTGGAAGGGTTGTCCGCCCGTCGAAAGCGGCGTAATGCCGTCGTAATACTTCCCGAGGAACATCGTCTTGACGGCGGTGCGGAAGCGGAATTTCCCCGTGTACACCTTGAACATCCACGAATATTTTCCGCTCTCCGTGAAGATGTAGAGGAGGATGACGCCGAAAAGCAGGGCGATGAGGGGATAGTTGACGGTATGGAGGAGCTCTTTAATGGTGAGCTGGCGCGTCTCCTCCCCCGTCACATACTTTCCGAGGGTGAAGAGGATGACGACGGAGAGCGCGACGATCCCGAGCATCAGGATGGTTTTCAGCCACCATAGCCGCATCTTATTGGGTTTTTGTTCCTGCATCAGGAAGTTTTCGTGCACGTTCTCTTCTTTCATAGTCGTTTGCCTTCGGCGGTCTCTATCATACCATATTTCACAGAGAAAAGCAACATTTCAAGCGCATTTATGTGGCGGCGGCGGGATTTTTCCGCCGATTTTTTGTTTTTTCGAGAGGGCACGGTCGTACACCTTTCTCAGGATCGCCGCAAGGAGGATGATCGCATACCCGATGAAACTCAAAACGGTGGGGACCTCCGAAAGGAGGAAGTAGCCGAGCACCGCCGCAAAGAGCACCTGCGCATAGTCGAAAACGGCGATCTCTTTGGCGGGGGCGAAGCGGTACGCCGCCGTGATGAAGATCTGCCCGAGGGTCGCGGCGACCCCCGAGAGGAGGAGACAGACAAGCTGTTCGGTAGTCATCGGCTCGAAAAAGGCGATAAAAAAGGGAAGGGCGACGACCGTCGAGAACGCCGAAAAGAAAAAGACGGTCATGCTCCCCCGCTCTCCCTTCAAGGAGAGAATGCGCACACAGGTATAGGCAAAACCCGCACATGCCCCGCTCGCAAACCCCGAAAGGGCGGGGAGGACGGCTGAGGAGAAGGAGGGGTCGATGACGCACACCGCCCCCGCAAAGGCGATGAGCACGAAGATGATCTCGGGAATGCGCGGCCGCTCCCGAAGGAGGAGGGCGGAAAAGAGAATGGCAAAGAAGGGGGAAAGTTTGTTGAGGATGGAGGCGTCGGCGATGCTGCCGATGTGGTCGATGGCGTAAAAATTGAGCACGATCCCCAGAAACCCGAACGCCGCACGGAGGAAGAGCCAAAGAAGGGTCTCCTTCGATTTGATGCGGAGCTTCTCCTTCCCGCAAAGAAGAACGGGGAGAACGCAAAAGGTCGTAAGCGCGTTGCGGAAAAAGACTTTTTCGAGGAGCGGAAGCTCTCCCGCCGCGCTCACGAAGTAGTTCATGAAGGCAAACGAGAGCGCCGCCCCGAGCACAAAGAGCACGCCGACCGATTTTTTCCCGACCCGAATACGCATACCGTATCATTATATTCGGAGGAAAGGAAAAAGTCAAACGTTTGCGCTCAATTCTCCCGCCCGACCAGTTCGTCGAGGGTGATTTCGAAATAGTCGGCAAGCGCAAGGAGATTGGAGAGCGTGGGCTCCCGCAGTCCGTTCTCCCACAGACTGATGATGCCCTTGCTCACGCCGATCGCCTGCGCCAGCGTGCTTTGATTGACCCCGCGCTCCCTTCTCAGGTCGAGCAGGGTTTCTCCGAAAATCGTCGGTTTCATATCGCTATTTTCTCACAAAAGTAAGAAAATACGCTTGACAATTTACTATAGTAAGATTTATAATGGAGAAAATCTGCAAAACGCAAGAAAAAAGGAGAATTCTATGAAAAAATTCGGTAAGGCGGCGGCGATCGCCGTGACCGCTGCGATGTTGCTTTCGACGGCGGTGGGACTTTCGGCATGCGGCAAAGGGGAGGCGTTCGTCGGCGAAGTGTCCGCCGAGAGCTATGCGACGGCGGAGGAGGCGGCGAAGTCCTTCCTTCAGGCGGAGATCTGCGGGGACTTTCTGACGGCGGACTTCGTGAGCTATAAGGCGGAGAAGGAGCTCTCCCAAAAGGAGATCGATGCGCTCAAGCTCGGCGATGAGGCGGAAGGATTGCAAAAGGCGGAGAAGGGCACGGTGGAATACAGAGAGCGGGCGGGGGCCGACGTGAGCCCCGCTCCCGAGACCGACCCCACGCAGTCGCGGGCGGTATATCTTCTGACCTATTCGGACAGCTTCCGCTATTTCGCGCCGCCCGTCGAAGTCGGGGAGACGCTTTCCGCAAGCTATCTGAAGTCGCTGCAGGACTATACGAAATACTCAAACTGCACGTTCGAAATGAAATATGCAGATTGGTCTGACGAGGGAGGTATTTATTCTGATTCTGAGGACTTTACCGCAACGTTGCAGGTGATCGAAAACGCGGTTTATTTGGATATGCATGGGAAATACACGCAGCCCGGTTACCATGACAATGGGATAAATACCACGGAGATAAATATCACGCAGTATCAATTAAAAGACGGTAGCAAGACACGATCTGCCGAATTTAACGTGTACGATGACGGGTGGGATTACGACGAAAAGGAGGAGGATGAGGAAGAGGAAAAATACATCCACCCTATAAACTTTTTGGATACCTGTTATGCGGTAGGATACAAAACTATTGTTGGAACTTTCGTCAAATTTTGCGCGCGGCCCATCATGATAGCCTTCCATGTCGTTGACAACACATGGTTTGCGAAAACGGAGAATGGGTACGCTATCCGCACGGATTCAGCTTTTCTGCAACGTTTAAGCGACGAAACCTATGGCGACGTGGTCAAAGAGTTGTCCCTCGAGGTGACGGTGAATCAAGACGTGATCGTTGCCATGAACTTCAGGTATGACGTATGTTATGAGGGAGGCGAAGATACTTGTAATATAGAATGCAAAGTCTCCGATTTCGGGAAAACGAAATTCGAGATCCCCGATGAAGTCACCGATCTTTTCGCAAAGCACGGTATGAAAAAATAACGCACCAAACAGAAAAAGAGGGGCGGCTCGTCGGAGCCGTCCCTCTCTTCGAAGTTCTTTAGATCCTCTTGTCTGCCTTGTAGGAGGTATGGAGGACTTTGTGTGCCTTGTGGCTGTTGGGGGCGCCGAAGTATTCGCCGTAGAGCATATCCATCACAGGGCTGTCGGAGGAGCGGCGGAGAGAGTTCTTCTCGTCGCTTGCATACAGCGCCTGTGCGCGGAGGGACTTGAGGTCCTCCGTGTTGCGGATGCTGTCGGGAAGGGTGGGCTGACCGCCGCCGTTCACGCAGCCGCCGGGGCATGCCATAATCTCGATGAAGTCGTACGCCTTCTCCCCGGTTGCGATCTGCCCGAGAACGGTCTCGGCGTTCTGAAGGCCGCTTGCGACGGCGACGCGCACGGTGTGACCGGCGACGTTATACGTCGCTTCCTTGATGGGAGCGGTGCCGCGGACGGCGGGGAAGTCGACGACTTCGAACTTGCCGTCCATCATCTTTGCGGCGACGCGGAGGGCCGCTTCCATCACGCCGCCCGTTGCGCCGAAGATGGTGCCGCCGCCCGAGCAAGTCGCGAACGGATCGTCGAACGCTTCTTCGGGAAGGGTATTGAAGGTGATGCCCGCCGTCTTGATCATGCGTGCGAGTTCGCGGGTGGTAATCGCCGCGTCGACCTCGCCCTGCATCTCGGGACGCTTGCACTCGTACTTCTTCGCCGTGCAGGGAATGACGGAGACGACGTAGAGGTTCTTGGGATCGATGCCGTTCTTCTCGCAGTAGTACGTCTTGAGGAGGCCGCCGAACATCTCCTGCGGGGATTTGCACGTCGAGAGGTGAGGAATGATCTCGGGGTGCTTCTGTTCGACGAACTTCACCCAAGCGGGGCAGCAGGAGGTGAACATCGGCATGGTGCCGTTCGTCTTGATGCGGTTGATGAGTTCGCTTGCTTCCTCCATGATGGTGAGGTCTGCCGTGATGTCCATATTGAACACTTCGACGTCGCCGAGGCGGCGGATCGCCGCGACCATCTTGCCCTCGACATTGGTGCCGACGGGGAGCCCGAACGCTTCGCCGAGCGTCGCGCGGACGGAGGGAGCGGTGAAGAACACGACCTTCTTTTCGGGATCTGCGATCGCCGACCAGACTTCGTCGACGGTGGTGCGTTCCTTGAGCGCACCGACGGGGCAGGCGACGATGCACTGGCCGCAGCCCACGCAGACCGATTCCATCAGCGTCATTTCAAAGGCGCTGCCGATGTGGACGTTGTACCCTCTCCCGATGGGGCCGATCGCGCCGACCGCCTGCTTCTTGCACGCCGCAACGCAGCGGTTGCAGTTGATGCACTTGTCGCGGTCGCGGACGACATAGGGAGCGGAGAGGTCCAAGGGGTGCGTCTCCGTTTCGCCCTCGAAGCGGTGCGGATCGCAGTTGTACTCGACGGAGAGCCGCTGGAGTTCGCAGTTGCCCGCTCTCTCGCAGGAGAGGCATTCCTTCTTGTGCTTGGAGAGCATGAGCTCGAGCGAAGTCTTTCTGCTCTTTCTGCACTTTTCGGTGTTCGTCTTGACTTCCATCCCCTCCGAGACGGGATAGACGCACGCCGCGACGAGCCCGCGCGCACCCGTCGCTTCGACGAGGCACATACGGCAGGAACCGACGCAGGAGACGTCCTTCAGATAGCAGAGGGTGGGGATCTCGACGTGCGCAACGCGCGCCGCATCGAGAATGGTGGAACCCGCGGGTACGCTCACGGGAATATTATTGATTTTGAGATTGATCATATCAGCCATTTGTATTCACCTCACTTTCTCTCGACTGCATGGAACTTGCAGTTGCCCATACAGACGCCGCACTTGATGCACTTCGCGGGGTCGATCTCGACGGACGCGAGTTTGTGCCCCGGCGCAACGTAGTCCGTCCGCGTGATGGCGGAGACGGGGCAGTTGCGCATGCAGAGTCCGCAGCCGATGCACTTCTCCTTGTCGATCGTGTAATTGAGAAGAGCCTTGCAAACGCCGGCGGTGCACTTGTGGTTGTAGATATGATCCTCGTACTCGTTGCGGAAGTGATGCATCGTGGAGAGGACGGGGTTGGGCGCCGACTGGCCGAGCGCGCAGAGCGAAGAGGACTTCATGTGCTCGCAGAGCGCCTCGATCTTGTCGAGGTCCTCGGGCTCGCCCTTGCCTTCCGTGATCTTGGTGAGGAGCTGAAGAAGGCGCTTGGTGCCGATGCGGCAAGGGGTGCACTTTCCGCAGCTCTCGTCCGCGGTGAATTCGAGGTAGAACTTGGAGATATCGACCATGCAGGTATCTTCGTCGAGGACGATGAGCCCGCCCGAGCCCATCATCGAGCCGATCGCGACGAGGTTATCGAAGTCGATGGGGGTGTCGATATATTCCGCGGGGATGCAGCCGCCCGAAGGGCCGCCCGTCTGCGCGGCTTTGAACTTCTTCCCGTTGGGAATGCCGCCGCCGATCTCTTCGACGATCTCGCGGAGCGTCGTGCCCATGGGGACTTCGACGAGGCCGACGTTGGTGATCTTCCCGCCGAGCGCAAAGACCTTGGTGCCCTTGGACTTCTCGGTGCCGATGGAGGAGTACCACTTCGCGCCGCGGACGATGATCGGGTTGATGTTCGCCCACGTCTCGACGTTGTTGAGGATGGTGGGTTTTTCGAAGAGGCCCTTGACCGCAGGGAACGGAGGACGGGGACGGGGCTCGCCGCGGTGACCCTCGATGGAGGTCATGAGCGCGGTCTCTTCGCCGCAGACGAATGCGCCCGCGCCGAGACGGATGTCGATATCGAAATCGAAGCCGCTCCCGAGGATGTTCTTGCCGAGGAGCCCGTATTCCCGCGCCTCGCGGATGGCGATCTTGAGGCGCTCGACCGCGACGGGATATTCCGCACGGACGTAGATATAGCCCTGATGGGCGCCGATCGCATAGCCCGCGATCGTCATCGCCTCGAGGACGCAGTGGGGGTCGCCCTCGAGCACGGAGCGGTCCATGAATGCGCCGGGGTCGCCTTCGTCGGCGTTGCAGCATACATATTTAATGTCGCCCTGCGAAGCCTTCGCAAACGCCCACTTTCTGCCGGTGGGGAAGCCCGCGCCGCCTCTGCCGCGAAGGCCGGAGGCAAGCACTTCGTTGATGACGTCGTCGGGCGTCATCGTAAAGAGCACTTTTTCGACCGCTTCGTAGTCGCCCGCCGCGATCGCTTCGTCGATGTCCTCCGCCGCAATGACGCCGCAGTTGCGGAGCGCAATGCGCATCTGCTTCTTGTAGAAGGGGGTCTCTGCGAAGGGAATGACGGAGCCGTCCGCAAGGACGGTGCCCTTATAGAGGAGTTCCTTTACGATCGAGCCGCCCTTCACAAGGTGCTGTTTTACGACGGTCTCGGCGTGTTCGGGCGTCATCTGTGCATAGAAGGCGCCTTCGGGGTAGACGATCATGATGGGGCCGAGGGCGCAGAGCCCGAAGCAGCCCGTCTTGACGACGAGCACGTCGTCGATCCCCATTTCCGCAAGCGTCTTTTCGAGATGTTCGATGACCTGCTTGGAGTGAGAGGAGGTGCACCCGGTGCCGCCGCAGACGAGGACCTGTTTCCTGTATCCCGTATTCGCGGCGAGCTTTTCCGCCTGTTCTTTGACGAGGCGTCTTACGTTGATGAGATCTTTTTTCGCTGCGCGGATCGCGTCTAACTCTTTGGTTGTCATTTGCTTTCCTCCCTGTAAGAATCGAGAATCCCCTTGACCTTATCGGGGGTGAGCTTGCCGTAGACCTCTTCGCCGATCATCATGACGGGCGCAAGGCCGCAAGCGCCGACGCAGCGGCAGCTGTCGATCGAGAAGAGCCCGTCGGCGGTGCATTCGCCGCACTTTATGCCGAGTTCCTTTTCGACCTCTTCGAGGATCTTATCCGACCCCTTGACGTAGCACGCCGTACCGAGGCAGACGCTGATGCGGTGCTTTCCCTTGGGCGTAAGGGAGAACTGCGAGTAGAACGTGACGACGCCGTACACCTCCGAAAGGGAGATGCCGAGTCCTTCGGCGATCGTCTTCTGTACGGGCATGGGAAGGAACCCGTAGATCGCCTGCGCCTCCTGCAGGATGTGCATGAGACAGCCGGGCGTCGATTTCGACTGCTCGATGACCGCTCTCAGCTTGGCTTCCTGCTCGGGCGTTCCGAGAAGACACGCCGTGCAGTTCGCTTGTTGTTCCATAGTGACCTCCTTAAATGCTTATCATTCGATCCCGCTCCCGAATCTTCGAAAAGGTGCGCGGGATGCCCCTAACTGAATGTATTATATCATAGCCGAAAAGATTTTTCAACAGAAATTCCGTAAAATGTAGATGTTTGTCGAAGAAAAATTTTTGTAAAGGAGGAAAATTCCGCATGGAAATTATTCGGAAACCGTTTGACAAGGGGGGTCGGCTGTGCTACAATCTTGCAAAAAGACAGTTCGGCGCCCTAAAAAGAGGGCGCGGGGGGCACGGATGAAATTCGAAAGGGAAGTCTTTTTGAAGGAGACGGAGGGGATCCTCGCCTCCGAATACGCCTGCGACTTTTCGACGGCGGGCAAAAAGGAGCTGTATAACGCCGTCTCCAAGGCGGTCATGCGGATGGTCTATCCCGACTGGAAGGCGACGAGGGAAAAGGAGCGCAAGCGCTGCGCCTACTTCTCCGCCGAATTTCTGATGGGAAGGGCAATCTTCAACAACCTCCTCGACCTCGGCATCCTCGACGAGGTCTCCTCGGCGCTCTCCTCCATAAAGGAGGACATCGACCTCTTCGAGGAAGTGGAGGACGCCGCGCTCGGCAACGGGGGCCTCGGCAGACTTGCCGCATGCTACCTCGAGAGCGCCGCGACGAAGAACCTTCCCCTCGACGGGTACGGGATCCGCTACCGCTACGGGCTCTTCCGCCAGACCTTCGAGAACGGGTATCAGCACGAGGAGGGGGACGACTGGCTGCGCTGGGGGGATCCGTGGAGCGTCAAAAGGGAGGAGGACGCCGTCGTCGTGACCTTCGCCGACCAAAAAGTGCTCGCCGTCCCCTACGATATGCCCGTGTTCGGCTATAAGAACGGCGTCGTCAACACCCTCCGCCTTTGGAGCAGCGAACCCGTTCGGCCCTTCGACTTCAACGCCTTCAACGAGATGAAGGGGGAGAGCAAGGCGCAGGACAACTTCAACGCGACCAAGATCACCGACGTCCTCTACCCCAACGACAACACGATGGTGGGCAAGATCCTCCGTCTCCGCCAGCAGTACTTCCTCGCAAGCGCCTCTCTTCAGGATATTCTCAAAAAGCTCAAGGCGGCGGGGAAACCGCTCTCGGCGCTCTCTTCCTTCTACACCTTCCAACTCAACGACACCCACCCCGTCATCGCGATCCCCGAACTTCTTCGCCTTTTGGAGGGGGAGGGGATGCCCTTCGAGGAGGCCTTCAGAATCGCCTCGCAGTGCTTCAATTTCACCAACCATACGATCATGGCGGAGGCGCTCGAGAAGTGGGATTCGCTTGCGATCGCCGACCTTCTCCCCGAAGTGTACGAGGAGATCGCCGCCTGTCAGCGCCGCCTCGAGAGCGAGGGCGCCGACCCCGCGAAATTCTACATCATCCGCGACAATACGGTGCACATGGCGAACCTTGCGATCTACGTCTCGGCGAAGGTCAACGGCGTCGCCGAGATCCATACGAATATCTTAAAGCGGGAGACCTTCCGCGACTGGTACGAGCGCAGCCCCGAGAAGTTCGTCAACATCACAAACGGGATCACGCCGCGGCGGTGGCTCCTCCTAAATAATCCCGCCCTTGCCGCCCTCATCGATTCGAAGATCGGCGACGGCTGGCACACCGACCTTAAAGAGCTGAAGAAGTTAAAACCGCTCATTCCCGAGCTTCTTCCCGACTTCAAACGCATCAAATCGGAGAACAAGAAAAAGCTCTCGGAGTACATAAAAATGCATGATGGGGTGGAAATTCCGCCCGAATTCATCTTCGACGTGCAGGTAAAACGGCTGCACGAATACAAGCGGCAGCTCCTCAACGCGCTCTCCGTGCTCTACTTCTATTTCGGCATCAAGGACGGGACGGTGAAGAACTTCCCGCCGACCGCCTTCCTCTTCGGGGCGAAGGCCGCGCCGGGGTATTTCCTCGCAAAGGCGGTCATCAAGTTCATCAACGAGATCGCCGCCCTCGTCAATTCGGACGAAGAAGTTTCGAAGTACATGCGCGTCGTGTTCGTCGCCAACTACAACGTGAGTTATGCGGAGAAGATCGTCTGCGCGGCGGACGTCTCCGAACAGATCAGCATGGCGGGCATGGAGGCAAGCGGCACGGGGAACATGAAGTTCATGCTCAACGGCACCGTCACCTTGGGAACGCTCGACGGCGCGAACGTCGAGATCTGCGAGGAGGCGGGCCGCGCGAACAACTACATCTTCGGCGCGACGGTGGAGGAGGTCGAGGCGGTCAAGCGCTTCTATTGCCCGCGGGAGATCGTCGAACAAAACCCCGCCCTAAAGCGGGCGCTCGGAACGCTTGCAGACGGCACCTTCGAGGACGGTACGGGAATGCTTTCCAAGCTCTACGAGAGCATCGTCGGAGGCCATTCGCCCGACCGCTACCTCGTCCTCTACGATTTCGCCGACTATATCCGCGTCAAGGAGGGGCTTCTCCGCGACTACGGCTCGGACGAATACTTCAAAAAGTGCCTTATAAATCTTGCCTCGGCGGGAAAGTTCTCCGCCGACCGCTCGGTGAGCGATTACGCGAGACTTGTCTGGAAAATCAAGTAGAAAGCGGGGCGGCGGGGAGATCCCGCCGCCCGATCTATTGCGGAATTTTGCGAAAAACGCGTTCAAATATTCGACAAACAGAGAAAGTTATGCTATAATTGGCGTATCTTGTATTTCGGAGCAACATCATGGCAAAAAACGAAGGGTTCGTCAAGGAGATCGCCGACATCGAGGCGGATTTCCCCCAATGGTACACCGACGTCGTTCTCAAGACAAAGCTCGTCGACTACGGTCCCGTGAAGGGGACGATGGTCATCCGCCCCTACGGCTACGCGATCTGGGAGAATATCCAACGCGAACTCGACGCCCGTTTCAAGGCGGCGGGGGTGGAAAACGCATACTTCCCCCTCCTCATTCCGATGAGCTTCATGACGAAGGAGGCCGAGCACGTCGAGGGCTTTGCGCCCGAGGTCGCCGTCGTCACCCATGCGGGAGGGGAGAAACTTCAGGAACCCCTCGTCGTCCGTCCGACGTCGGAGACGATCATCGGGCACATGTTCGGGAAGTGGGTCGAGAGCTGGCGCGATCTTCCCCTCCGCCAGAATCAGTGGTGCAACGTCATGCGGTGGGAAAAGACGACCCGTCCCTTCCTCCGCACGAGTGAATTTTTGTGGCAGGAAGGGCACTCCGTCTATGCGACGGGGGAGGAAGCGGAACGGGAGACCCTCCGCATGCTCTCCCTCTACGAGACGTTTGCGCGGGAAGTGCTCGCGATGCCCGTCCTCACGGGGAGAAAGACGGAGAAGGAGAAGTTCGCGGGCGCCGTCGCCACCTACGGGATGGAGGCGATGATGCACGACGGGAAGAGCCTGCAATCGGGCACGACCCACTACATGGGGCAGAATTTCGCCAAGGCGTTCGGCGTTCAGTTCACCGATAAAGACGGTTCCCTCAAATACGGATATACGATGTCGTACGGCGTCTCCACCCGCCTCATCGGGGCGCTCATCATGACGCACGGCGACGGGCGCGGGCTCGTTCTTCCGCCTCCCGTTGCGCCCGTTCAGGTCGTCATCGTGCCCGTTGCGATGCAAAAAGAGGGGGTGCTTGCGGCCTGCAAGGAGCTTGCGTTCGGGCTGGAGGCGGCGGGTCTCCGCGTCAAAGTGGACGATTCGGACAATTCCCCCGGCTGGAAGTTCAACGAATGGGAGATGAAGGGGGTCCCCGTGCGCCTCGAGCTCGGCCCGCGCGATATCGCGGCGGGGAAGGTCGTCGCAATGCGCCGCGACACCCTCGAAAAGAGCGAACTTTCCCTTGCGGAAGCGCCCGCGCTCGTCGTCGAGCTTCTCCGCGCCGTCACCGAAGGGCTGTACGAAAAGGCGGCGCGCCGCATGCGGGAGCGCATCGTCACCGCCGAGACCCTCGACGAACTTTTAAGCGGCGTTTCGGGCGGGTTCGTCCGCGCCGGTTGGTGCGGGGATCGCGCCTGCGAGGATAAAGTCAAGGAGTTTGCGCAGGCGACCGCCCGCGTCATCGACGGGGAGCATACCCAAAAAACGTGCGTCTGCTGCGGAAAACAGGCGGCCCATACCGTCTTTTTCGCAAGGGCGTATTGATCGGAGGCAAATCATGAAGCACGAGGATATCAAGAGCGTATTGGAGAGCGGGGAGGTCGGGAAAGAGGCCGTCGTCTGCGGCTGGGTGCGCACCTTCCGCGATTCGGCGAACGTCGCCTTTCTCGAAATTTCCGACGGGACGAGCTTCAAAAAGCTGCAGGTCGTCATCGATAAATCGGCGCTTGCGGTCGATGCGGAGTGCACCAAGCTCGGCGCGTCCGTGCGCGTGCGCGGGGAAGTCGTCCCCGCCTACAAGGGCGACGGGCGGGAGCTCAACGCGAAGGAGGTCACCCTCCTCGGCAAATGTCCCCCCGAATATCCCATTCAGAAAAAGCGCACGACGCTCGACTTTTTGCGTACCATTCCCCACTTAAGACTGCGCACGAACACCTTCGCCGCGGTATTCCGCGTGCGCTCCGTTGCGGCACAGGCGATCCACCGCTACTTCCACGAGCGGGGCTATTACTACATCAACGCGCCCCTCATCACGGCGAGCGACTGCGAGGGCGCGGGGGAGATGTTCCGCGTCACCACCCGCCCCTGGAACGCAAAGGCGGAGAGCGAGGAGGAATACTATAAGTCCGACTTCTTCGGCGTCAAGGCGGGGCTCTCCGTCTCGGGACAGCTCGAAGGGGAGGTCGCGGCGACGGCGCTCGGGAAGATCTACACCTTCGGGCCCTCCTTCCGCGCCGAAAATTCGAATACCACCCGCCACTTAGCCGAGTTCTGGCACATCGAGCCCGAGGTCGCCTTCGCCGAGCTTCCCGACGTCATCGAGATCGCCGAGGAGATGCTGAAATACCTCATCCGCGCCGTCCTTGAGGAGTGCCCCGAGGAGCTTGCCTTCTTCGACAGCTTTGTCGAGAAGGGGCTCATCGAAAAGCTCAAACACGTCGAGAGCAGCGATTTCGCCGTCGTCGAGTACACCGACGCCATTTCCCTCCTCGAAAAGGAGAACGCCCGCTTTCAGTTCCCCGTCTCGTGGGGGAGCGACCTTCAGAGCGAGCACGAGCGCTACCTCACCGAGACGGTGTTCCGCCGCCCGGTGTTCGTCACCGACTATCCGAAGGAGATAAAGTCCTTCTATATGAAGCAGAATGCGGACGGAAAGACGGTCGCGGCGACCGACCTCCTCGTCCCCGGGATCGGCGAGATCATCGGCGGGAGCGAACGCGAGGCCGACTACGACAAGCTCGTTTCCGCGATGCGCGAACGCAACATGGACCTCGACGCCTATCGCCAGTACCTCGACCTCCGTCTCTTCGGCACGGTGCCGCACGGCGGGTTCGGGCTCGGCTTCGAGCGGTTCGTCATGTACGTCACGGGGATCGAAAACATCCGCGACGTCACTCTCTTCCCCCGCAGCGTCAAGAACATCAAGTAAGGCGGAAAAAGAGGCGGGAGTTATACGGATATGGAGAAAAAATTCGATTGGCGGCTCTTTTGCACCCTCTATTTTCTGCCCATTCTTCTTTCGGGCGTCACGCGGGCGCTCGGCATCTATATCTTTGTCACGCCCAACAACTTCGCCCCGGGCGGGATCAACGGGCTTGCCGTCCTCCTCGAATACATCACGGGGCAGGCGGGGACGAAGATCAATTCGGGGTATTTTCTCATTCTCTTCAACGTCCCGCTCTTCTTCCTTGCCTTCTTCCTCCTCGGGAAGCGGGAGGCGATCGTCTCGACGCTCTCCATGCTCTTTACCTCGGGGCTTCTCATCGTCTTTGACTATATCCCGGGCTTTCCCGTCTACGGGACGGGGGAGGACGGCCCCGCGACGACGACGGGCCTCCTTGCGGCGGTCGCAAGCGGCATCCTTCTCGGGACCGCCCTTGCCGTCATGCTCAGAAGCTGCGGCACGGCGGGGGGAACGGGCATTCTTGCCTCCGTCGCCAAAAAGAAGTGGAAGTATTTGAGCGTCAGCTGGATGACCTCCGCCTTCGACGCGGTCGTCGTCATCGCCTCCTTCTTCGTCTACAACCGCGGCGCCTCCTTCATGGTCAAGCTCGACCCCATCCTCCTCGCCCTCGTTTCCCTCTTCGTGACGAGCAAGACGTGCGACGTCATCGTCCACGGTTTCCAGACGGCGTATAAGTTCGAGATCATCACGACTTCGCCCGAGGAGGTCGCACGGGAGATCATGGAGCGCACCCACCACGGCGTCACGCTCATCCACGCGACGGGGATGTATTCTCACACCGACAAGAGCATGCTCGTCTGCATCATCCGAAAACGGCAGATCGCGGAGCTCCAGCGCATCATCAAGAAATATCCCGACACCTTTGCCTACTTCTCCTCCGCGTCGGAGGTGTACGGAAAGTTCGCAAAATAGAGTTCGCGGCCCCTCCTTCGGGAGGGGTTTTTGTTTAGCGGAGAGGGGAAAGCGGTATAATAAAGGGGAAGTAAGGAGGCAGCTTATGGATGCACAGAAATATACGCAGCGATCGATCCGTGCGATCACGGCGGCGCAGCAGAATGCGCTCGAACACGGAAATCCCGAACTTACGACCCTCCACCTTGCGGGGGCGCTCCTCGAAAAAGGCGGGCTCACCGAGAGCATCTTCCGCCGCGTCGGCGTCGACGCAGAGGGCCTTTCCCGTGCGATCGGGGAGGAGATCGATCGGCTCCCGCGTTCCTCGAACGTGAGTGCGGGCAACCTCTACGCGACTTCCGCCCTCACCTCGACGCTTGCCGAGGCGGAAAAACTCGCCCCCAAGATGAAGGACGAGTTCGTCTCCGTCGAGCACCTCTTCCTCTGCCTCTTCGACTGCGGGGAGGAGAAACTTCTGAAAGTCCTTTCGCGGTTCGGGGCGACCAAGGAGAAGTTCCTCGAGGGGATGAAGGCGGTGCGCGGCAATCAGAACGTGACGAGCGACGACCCCGAGAGCACCTACGAGGCGCTTGAAAAGTACGGCTCCGACCTCACGAAACTTGCCCGCGAGCACAAGCTCGAACCCGTCATCGGGCGGGACGAGGAGATAAGGAACGTCATCCGCATCCTCTCCCGCAAGACGAAGAATAACCCCGTCCTCATCGGGGAGCCCGGCGTCGGCAAGACGGCGATCGCCGAGGGTCTTGCCCAGCGCATCGTCAAGGGGGACGTCCCCGAAGGGCTCAAGGGCAAGACCCTCTTCTCCCTCGACATGGGGGCGCTCGTCGCGGGGGCGAAGTACCGCGGGGAGTTCGAGGAGCGGCTCAAAGCCGTCCTTAAGGAAGTGACGGACTCCGCGGGCGGGATCGTCCTCTTTATCGACGAACTTCATACCGTCGTCGGGGCGGGGAAGAGTGAGGGCGCAATGGACGCGGGGAATCTGTTAAAACCCCTCCTTGCGCGCGGGGAGCTCCACTGCATCGGCGCGACCACCCTCGACGAATACCGAAAATACATCGAAAAAGACGCCGCCCTCGAGCGCCGCTTCCAGCCCGTCACCGTCGGGGAGCCGACGGTGGAGGACACGATCTCCATTCTGCGCGGGCTCAAAGAGCGGTTCGAGATCTTCCACGGCGTCCGCATCCACGACGACGCGCTCGTCGCCGCGGCGACCCTCTCCGACCGCTACATCACGGATCGGTTCCTCCCCGACAAGGCGATCGACCTCGTCGATGAGGCGGCGGCGATGGTGCGCACGGAGATCGACTCCATGCCCGCCGAAATGGACGCCCTGCACCGCAAGATCCTTCAGCTCGAGGTGGAGGAGAAGGCCCTCCGAAAGGAGCAGGACAACCTCTCCGCCGCCCGCCTTGCCGCCCTTTCCAAGGAGCTTGCCGAGAGCAAGGAATCTTTCGACGGAATGAAGGCGAAGTGGGAGGACGAAAAGAACGCCATCCGCACCGAAAAGGAGCTGAAGGCCGAGATCGACCGCATGAGCGGGGAGATCGAATCGGCGATGACAAAGGGGGAGCTCGAGAAGGCGTCCCGCCTCCGCTACGGCGAACTTCCCGCCCTCAAGCGCAAGCTCGAGGAGGCCAAAAATAGCGTAATGGGGCGGGAAAACGCCATTTTGCAGGACGAGGTGACCGAGGAGGAGATCCATAAGATCGTCGCCCGTTGGACGGGCATTCCCGTTCAGCGTCTCAAGGAGGGGGAGCGCGAAAAGCTGCTTCGGCTCGAGGAGGAACTGCATCGCCGCGTCGTCGGACAGGACGAGGCGGTCCGCAAGGTCTCCGAGGCCATTCTCCGCGCAAGGGCGGGGATCTCCGATCCCAACCGTCCCATCGGCTCCTTCCTCTTCCTCGGGCCGACGGGCGTCGGCAAGACGGAGCTTTCGAAGTCGCTTGCCGAGAACCTCTTCGACGATGAAAAGAACCTCATCCGCATCGACATGAGCGAATACATGGAGAAGTTTTCCGTCTCCCGTCTCGTCGGCGCGCCGCCCGGATACGTCGGTTACGAGGAGGGGGGAACGCTCACCGAGGCCGTGCGGCGGAGGCCCTATTCCATCGTCCTCTTCGACGAGATCGAGAAGGCGCACCCCGATGTTTTCAACCTCCTTTTACAGCTCCTCGACGACGGCAGAATCACCGACTCGCAGGGGCGGACGGTGGATTTTAAGAACACCGTGGTCATACTAACTTCCAACCTCGGCTCCGACCTCATCGCGGGAGGCATCGAGAACGGGGAGATCTCCCGCGAGGCAAAGGAGGGGGTCGAAGAAGTCTTAAAGCGCAGCTTCCGCCCCGAATTTCTCAACCGCCTCGACGAGATCGTCCTCTTCCATCCCCTCGGAAGGGCGGAGATCGATAAGATCGTCGACCTTCTCATAAGCCGCCTTGCCGCCCGCATGAAGCCGCTCGAGCTCGAGGTCACCCCCCGCGCCCGCGCCTACATTTCGGACAACGGCTACGACAGCGTGTACGGCGCACGGCCGCTCAAACGCTTCCTTCAATCCCGCGTCGAGACCCTTCTTGCGCGCGAGATCGTCGCGCACGACCCGCCCGCGGGCACGAAGATCGTTGTCGACGCCTCCGCGGAGGGGCTCTTCCTCAAAGGCGAATAACTTGCGTTTGGGGCTTGCGTTTTGCCCTTTTCCGTGGTACAATACTCCCGTAAGGAGAGAAGATGAAGAGAAAATGTGCCCTTCTTGCCGCCGCCGCGCTTCTCTTTGCGGCGGGCTGTGCAAGCGTTCCGCCCCCCAAAGAGGAGACGGATAAGGCTCCCGAAACAAAGCCGAAGAATACCGTTGTCAAAACGATCGCCGATACCGACGAAGTGCTTCTCAACCCCGGGAAGGGATTTGTGTACTACGGCGGCGATTCGGCGACGTCGAAGAAGGTCGCGCCCTACTATACGACGGGCTATCACCGCTTCAGCTGGGCGGACATCGAGCCGCAGGACGGGCAGTACAACTTCGAAAAGATCGATCATCAGATCGATTATTACAAGAGTCAGGGCAAGACGTTCGGCTTCGGGGTCATGTGCTGCAATTCCTCCTCGGACGAGATGTACATCACCCCCGAATTCGTGTTCGACAAGGGGGCGGGGTTCGACATCTCCACGAAGTCCAACGGCGTTCGGCAGGTCATTCCCAAGTGGGACGACGAAATCTACCTTTCCGAGGTGGACGAGTTTGTCGCCGCCCTCGGGGAGAGGTACGACGGGAATGCGGACGTCGTATTCCTCGACATCCTCTCCTACGGGAATTGGGGAGAACAGCACCTCTTCGGGCTCGACACGGGGGATCCCGACTACAGCTACAAGGGACGGGTCTCCCCCGAGTTCTTCCGCGACCGCTACGTCCGCCCCTATATGGAGGCCTTTCCGAATACCCTCCTCTTCAATCCGTGGGGGTACGACGCCCTCAACGACGTCTACGAGGCCCTCATCGAGGAGGGCGTCTCCGTGCGGCGGGACGGCATCGTGAAGTACACGAACGGCCTCGACGTCCTCGCGAAGGCGTACGGAAAGCTCCCCGTTGCCTTCGAGTACGCGGAGAAGTACAGCCACTACATCGATGACGGCAGGGAGGATTACTTCAACGAGCGCCTTATGGAGGCCATCGAGGTTGCGAAGCCCTCCTACATTCAGCTCGACATCGACTGGTTCGACAACAACTTGGAGCTTTGCAAGACGCTTGCAAACCGCATGGGCTACTACTTCCGCCTGAAGGAGGCGGAATATACGGAGAAGGTCGCCGCGGGCGAAACGCTCGAAGTGCGCCTTCGCTTCCTCAACGACGGCGTCGCCCCCATCTACGAGCCGTGCACCCTCTATTTGGGACTTCTTGACGAGGAGGGGAACCTTGCAGAGCGCATCCCGACTTCCGCCGTCCCCGAAAACTGGCTGCCCGGGGAGGCGGCGGAAGAGCGCATCTCCGTTCCCTTCGACGGGCTCCCCGCGGGGAACTACCGCTTGGCGGCGGGGCTCTTCAGGAACGGGGAGGACGAGGCGCCCTGCTATCTTCTCGGGAGCGAAGGCAAGACGGAGGACAACTGGTACGTATTCGGAAGGACGGCGATCGGCTGAGGGACCGCCCGAAATTTCGGAAAAAAGGGACGCACGGCTTCGTGCGTCCCTTGCGCTTTATTCGGAGGCGGGGCCGTGTTCGGGCTCCGCTTTTTCCGCCTCTTCGGGGGGTTCGGAGGGTCCTTCGGGAGGTTGGGCCTCTTCGGCTGCCTCAAGGGTCTCCTCGGGGAGTTCGGCGGGGGCTTCCGCCGCCTCCGACCCCTCGGCGGCTCCCCGTTTTTTGAGGGCCTCCCCGACCGCATACTTCACATAGGCCTCGGCGTTGAGGTCGGTGACGGTGACGGCGATCTCGAGGAGCGCAAGCCCTACAAAGACGCCCATCAAACGGTTGACGAGGCAGGCAAGCAGGGTGAAGAGAAGGGAGATGAAAAAGACGAGAAAGTTGGTGAGGATGGCAAGCCCCGCATTTTTGGGGGTGACGATTTCCCGCGCGGGCACCTTCCCCCGTCCGTGGATGAGGTACGCCTCGATCAGGGAGATGAGCCCGACGAGGAGGAGAAGCAGGACGAAGGAGAGGGGGAGGCTCCAACCCGTAAGCAGGAGGAGCGCCCCCGCCGCGACGACAAAGACGGACGTAAAGAGGGAATTGAGGACCGTCGCAAGGAGGAGCTTCCAAAGGGAGCGCTTTGCAAGGTCCTTTCGGATCTGAAACCGCACGATGAAAAATCCCGCGATGAACCCGATCGCAAGCCACAGGAAGAGGACGGCGAAATTGGCCTTGACCGACGAAATGAAGGTCGTGACGAGGGCGGCGATCTCCTGTTCGAAGGTCTGAAAGTCGGTGCCGAGGATGGTCTCGAGCGCCGCCGTCGCCGTCCCGCGGAGCCATTCCGCCGAAAGAAGGGCGCGGAGGGCGGAGAGCGGGGAGGACCAGTCGAGGGCGGTGACATGCCCCCAGACCTCCCGAAGGAGGGCGTTGACGTCGAGGTCGAGGCGGGCGGCAAGCTCCTTCACCCCGCTTGCAAGCACCCCGACGGCGCCGAGCACCCCCGGAATGAGGATGGAAAAGCCGATCATCATGCCGAGGAACATCGTCCCGAGGGGCGTGAAGAAGTAGCGTAAACTCGAAAAGTAATTTTTGAGCCCTTGGCGGACCATACAAGACCTCCTTATTTTCAAGCGGCCGAAGAATATTGTAGCACGAACGGGGAAATTTTTCAAGCGTTTCGGGACATCGCCCTTCACACTCCTTCCCTCCGCCGCATACGATTTAGCGGGCAAACCTGCCCTTGGGAGGTGACGGTTGGGCAAATATTTCGGAACGGACGGATTCCGCGGGAGAGCGAACGAGTTTCCGAGCGCCGTCCATGCATTTCGCGTCGGGCGGTTCCTCGGACGGCATTTTTCCAAGGGGAAGGGGGCGGCGCGCATCCTCATCGGGAAGGACACCCGCCGTTCCTCCTACACCCTCGAGTATTCGTTGGCGGCGGGGGCGGCGGCGTCGGGCGCGGAGGTCTATCTCTTGCACGTCACGACGACGCCCTCCGTCTCCTACCTCACGCGGACGGAGGGATTCGACTGCGGCGTGATGATCTCCGCAAGCCACAATCCCTTCTACGACAAC
>CANQQM010000023.1 GCA_947626005.1 uncultured Clostridia bacterium | reverse complement strand
GCTGCAGCGGGCTGACAGATGTGACGATCGGAGGCGGCGCGGTCGGCGATCATGCTTTCTACGGTTGCGGCGGGCTCAAGAGCGTGACTTTGGGGAGCAGGGTAATTTCGATCGGAAGTCGTGCATTCTATAATTGCGGCATGCTGACGGGAGATCTGAACATCCCCGACGGCGTCACTTCGATCGGGGAATCCGCATTCTACGGTTGCAGCGGTTTGACGGGGGAACTGAATATTCCCGACGGCGTCACTTCGATCGGGGAATCCGCATTCCGCGGCTGCAGCGGGCTGACAGATGTGACGATCGGAGGCGGCGCGGTCGGCGATCATGCTTTCTACGGTTGCGGCGGGCTCGAGAGCGTGACTTTGGGGAGCAGAGTCATTTCGATCGGAAGTCGTGCATTCTACAATTGCGGCATGCTGACGGGAGATCTGAACATCCCCGACCGCGTGACCGGGATCGGGGATTCCGCATTCTACGATTGCGGCGGGCTCGAAAATGTGACGATCGGAAGCGGCGTCACTTCGATCGGGGACAACGCGTTCTACGGGTGCAGCGGCCTCAAAAACGTTGTTTGGAATGCGGAAAATTGCACCTATGCGGGATCGTATGCGTCTTTTGAGAATTCTACGGTTTTCCAACGTTGCACAAAACTCGATACGGTGACCTTCGGGGAAAGCGTCAAGACGATCCCTCCCTATGCGTTTTATCAATGCAGCAAGCTGACGGGCATTGCGATCCCAGACGGCGTGATCTCGATCGGGGATAAAGCGTTCTACAAGTGCAGCGGACTTGCAAGTGCGACGGTCGAAAGCGGTTCGATCGGGATCGGTGCGTTTACGGATTGCGGCGGGCTCGAGAGCTTGACTTTGGGGAGCGGCGTCACTTCGATCGGGGGCAGCGCATTCTATTATTGCAACTTATTGACGGGAGAATTGAAGATTCCCAATCGCGTGTCCTCGATCGGAGATTTCGCTTTTTCGAATTGCAGCGGGCTCGAGAGTTTGACTTTGGGAAGCGGCGTCATTTCGATCGGGGAGGAGGCGTTCTATCATTGCGACGGACTGAGGGGGCAATTAAACATCCCCGACAGCGTGACTTCGATCGGAAGCAATGCATTCAGCATGTGCAGCAGGCTCGAGAGTTTGACTTTGGGAAGCGGCGTCATTTCGATCGGAGGGTCTGCATTCTATAATTGCAGCGGGCTTAAAAGCGTTACTATGGGAAGCGGGGTCACTTCGATCGGAAGCAATGCATTCGGCATGTGCAGCAGGCTCGGGAGCATCTTCTACAAGGGGACCCCTTCGGAGCGTGCGAAGATTTATATCGGCGCCGGGAATTATACGCTCGACGGGGCGACGACGTACTATTTTTCCGAGCGGGCGCCGTCCGAGGCGCAGTGGGCGGAAAGTCCCGATTGGTGGCACTACGACGGAGCGACGGGGGAGGTCGTCCTCTGGGCAAAGCAAAGCGGCAACGAAACGGCGGCTTTGTAGGGGGACTTTCTTTTAACGACTTGCGCCGCCCCGCGAGAATTCGCGGGGCGGCGCTGCATTTTTTCTATCCTTTGCCCCGCGGAAATTTTCCTCGGGGGATTGCCTTTTTGCGGGAATTGTGCTATACTCTTTCTGACCGTGGGACGAAGCGCAAAAGTGCGGCCCGCGGATCTCGATTCGGAGAAGAACAATGAAAGAAGCGGTCGTGCAATGGATCAGAAATTATTTTGAGGAAAACGGCAAGGGATGCTGTGCCGTGATCGGCATTTCGGGCGGGAAGGACAGCTCGGTCTGTGCGGCGCTCCTTACGGAGGCCCTCGGGAAGGATCGGGTGATCGGCGTCCTCATGCCGCAAGGCAATCAGCACGATATCGATATGTCGTATGCGCTTGTCGAACACCTCGGCATCCGTCATATCGTCGTCAACATCGGGGAGGTGTGCGAAGGGCTCGAGGAGGCGATCGCGACGGGCGGCATTCCCAAGGAACAGATCGCCGCATGCGGGGTGTACCGTTCCAATACGCCGGCGCGGGTGCGGATGACGGTGCTCTACGGCATCTCCGCGCTCTACGGCGGAAGGGTGGCGAATACCTGCAACAAGTCGGAGGACTACATCGGCTACTCGACGAAGTTCGGCGACAGCGCAGGGGACTTCAGCCCGCTCTCCGACCTCACCGTCGCCGAGGTCAAGGCGCTCGGACGGGAAGCGGGACTTCCCGAAAAATTCATCGAGAAGGCCCCCGAGGACGGGCTCTCGGGCAAGACGGACGAGGACAACCTCGGCTTTTCCTATGCGGTGCTCGACCGCTATATCGAGACGGGGGAGATCGACGACCTCTCCGTCAAGGAGAAGATCGACCGTCTCCACCTTGCAAACCTCCACAAGATCCGCCCGATGCCGATGTTCAGGAAAGCATAAAGGGTACCCATGTGCATAAAAAAACGGTCTGCCTTGTTTCGGGCAGGCCGTTTTTCTCAGCCGATGAGTTCTTCGATGTAGGCGGTCAACGTCTTTGCGTAGGTGGCGTGGGCGGTGCGGTAGGGGTGGGTGTTTGCGCCCATCGAGTTCTGCGGGAAGGTCTTGTAGGAGATCTTGCTGTCGTTCAGCTCCTCGAGCGCCATCTTGATCCCGCGGTCGACATAGCTGTTCGTTCCCATCATCCCATAGGCGCAGATGATGTACGCGTCGGGATAGACCGCCCGAAGGTGCTCCAAAAACTCCCTGTAGTCGTCGGGGAAGTCGTTGAGCCCGTAGGTCGTATGGGTGTCGATGTAACCGCCGTCGTTGGTGCCGAGGTTGAGGACGACGACGTCCATATCGCTGTCGTATTTGTAGGGGGTCTTGGTCACAAGGGAGGTATAGGTGTGCAGTTCCGCCATGTTGAGCGTTCCGCCCCACATGAACTGTTTGACGCAGATGCCCGAGTAGGAGATGAGGGAGAAGTCGGCGCGGAGGGCCTGTCCCGTCAGGAAGGCGTACCCGAGGCAGGCGTCGGAGTTGCTGATGGAGCGGCTTTCACCGATGTTGCCCATGACGAGATTCCCGTACCCGCAGGTGATGGAGTCGCCGACGAATTCGATCTTGAGGTCGGATTTTTCGGGGACGGCGAGGAAGCGGTCGGAATAGAAGGCGTGCACGGAGAGCCGCCCTTCGTCGATCTCACTCGACTTATGGATCGCAACGGTATGGATGCCCTCCTCGAGCCCCTCTGCGAGCACGACGTCGTCGCCCGAAGAGAAGGGGGCGAATTCCTGCGCCTCGCCGTCGATAAAGACGTGTCCGTAGGGGGCGGGCGCCGAGGCGGACGGGGTGACGGAGAGCTTGGCGCGGAGCTCGGTGCCGAAGAAGGCGACCTCGATGCCCGAGCCGACGTTGTCGATATTGACGACGCCCTCCCCGTTCTCCATTCTGCCGTAGAGGTTGACGTAGGCCTCGTCGAAGCTGTTGACCTCCTCCGCCGTCGCCTCCTCAAAGACGCGCACCGTCATCTTGGCGGAAACCGTCTTTTTGCCTGCGGAATAGGCGGCGTTGACGGTCGACGTGCCGCCCCCGACCGCCGTGACGAGCCCCTCTTCCGAGACGGTCGCAACGGCGGGATCGCTTGCCGTATAGGTAAAGGAAGCGCCCTCGACCGCGGCGCCGTTCTTCTTCGCCACGGGGGAGAGGGAAAAACTTGCAAGCGCTTCGTCGCCCAAAAGGAGATCGTGCGTCTTGCCGCCGAGCTCGACGGAGTAGGCGGCATCGCCGGTTTCGTTCTCCTCCCGCTCCCCGCCGTTACAGGCGCAGAGGGGAAGGGCAAAGAAGGCCGCCGAAAAGAGCAGAGAAAAAATGCGTTGTAGTTTCATGTCGCCCTCCGAAGGGGATTTTCTTACTTCAAGTTTACTTGAAAATTTCCCTCCCGTCAAGAGTTTACGAAAAAATTATGAAAAATTTTTTCTTATTCGACAATTTTTGAGGAATTTCCGGACAGCCTTTCCTCCAATCGCACAATTTTTTCATCCCCGCGAGGTTTCCGAATTCCGTCATACCCCCCAAGCCCTACCCCTGTGGGGGGAGGGTGGCACGGCGCAGCCGTGACGGATGGGGGGTCATTCAAATTTGTCATACTGAGCGGAGGCGTTAGCCGAAGTCGAAGTATCACCTTATTCCTAATGCGGTGATGTTTCGACTTCGCACTTCGTGCTTCGCTCAACAAGACGTGATTTGGAAGCTCTCTTCCTCTTGCCCCCTCCTTTGGAGGGGGGTAGGGGGTGGGCGCGCCGTTCTTACTCAACAGCCCTGCGGGCTGTGAGTGGCGCGCCCACTGGAGGGCCGGCAAGCCCGACGGGGGTTTCGGCAGTCCCTGCTGCCGAAACCGGCCCGTCAACAAAAAAGGACGGGGGACCCGTACGGATCCCCCGTTTGGCGCCGACCGGCGTTGAGGTGCAAGCCTGCTGAAAAGATTGAAAAGAGAGCCTGCGATCCTTTCGGCCGACCGTCGCCGCCCATATCCTTCCATCCCTGTCGGATACGGGCATAGGCATTGCGGCGTCCCGTTGAAAGCCGCCGCTTTGCTTTTGATTTTTCGTCCGCGCCGCTCGTCCCGACCGCCGCGAACAAAGGAATTGGCTTAGAAGTTAAGCGCCTGCGCCACCTTTTTCGGCCTTAAGATCTGTGATGTTCAGTTCGATGTAATAATCGTTTGCCCCACATTTAGTCTTACTTGCGCCGAGTTCCTTTGACGTGTCACCCTTCTTGCTATTTTCTTCAGTTCCCTCTGCATCAGGGGTAATGACCATAGCCTTGATTTCGCCGCTTGCGGTGACGATTGCTTCAACCTTCCACTTGTCATAAGACTGTTTGTTGCCGCTTGCGTCGGGTTCAGCTTTATACAGAAGAGTATCGTCCATAAGGATGTTCTCGACTGCAGCACCGCGGACGGCACGCTTATTAGCGTTCAAAACGTTGTCATCCGCATTCTTGAGAGCGCCGACGAAGAGCGGCACCGCGATCGCAGTGAGGACTGCGATGATCGCAACGACGATCAGAAGTTCTGCGAGCGTAAAGCCCTTTCTCAGTCTTTTTTGCATTGTTTTTTCTCCTTCCAAAATCATGATTTTTTATATATGCGCCGTCGGGACGTTACGGCGGATATACCCACCCCTAAGTACGCGGAATACATTATTCCATGTAGTTAAAATGGGAAGAGCCGACCCCGAAAGGAGGGGAAAAGGCAGAATGCGGAACGGAAGGAAGCGGTAGGCGAAATAATTTTTGGGATTTTCACAAAAAAAGCGCCGTTTTAGTTGACGAACGTGCGGAAAAGTAGTACTCTATTAAGGAAAAAAGTACATGGAATAATGTATTCCATGTACCCACTAAACGAGGTTTTTCAGCCCGACGCTCCGCGTCGGGCTGTTCTATAATGTCATGTTGAGCGAAGCGCATTCCGATACGTCACCCTGAGCGAAGTCGAAGGGTCACCTTATTCCTCTTGCCCCCTCCTTTGGAGGGGGGTAGGGGGGTGGGCTTGGGCGCCAAGGGGGTAGGGCGTGGGCCCTTACGGAAAAGGGAATTCAAAAAATTTACGGGGGACGCAAAAAGGGTTGCAAAGCGGGGGCGGTTGCGCTATAATAAGGGAAAACGCTTCGAAGGGGGAACAAAAATGAACATCACGCTCGGAACGGAATGGGATAAGACGTTCGAAAAGAGCCCGAAGGTCGATCACACGAAGGTCACCTTCCACAACCGCTACGGGATCACTCTCGCCGCCGACCTCTATATGCCGAAGGGCGCAAAGGGGAAACTCCCCGCGATCGCCGTCTGCGGCCCCTTCGGCGCGGTCAAGGAACAGGCGTCGGGGCTGTACGCCGAGACGCTTGCGGAGCGCGGATTTTTGACGGTCGCCTTCGACCCCTCCTTCACGGGGGAGAGCGGCGGAGAGCCCCGCTATGTCGCCTCTCCCGATCTCAATACCGAGGACTTCTGCGCCGCGGTCGACTTCCTCTCCACCGATGAAAGGGCCGATCCCGACCGCATCGGCATTCTCGGGATCTGCGGATGGGGCGGGATGGCGCTGAACGCGGCGGCGATCGACACCCGCATCAAGGCGACGGTCTCTTCCACGATGTACGATATGACCCGCGTAAACGCCTACGGCTATTTCGACAGCCTCGACGAAGAAGGCCGCCTCGAGCTCAAAAAGGCGCTCAATGCGCAACGCACCGAGGACTATAAGAGAGGGACGTACAAGAGGGCGGGCGGCGTCGTCGACCCGCTCCCCGCGGACGCACCCTTCTATGTGAAGGATTATTACGACTACTACAAGACGAAACGGGGGTACCATGTGCGCTCTCTCAACTCCAACGACGGTTGGAACACGACCTCTTCGCTCTCCTTTATCAACATGCCCATCTTGCGGTTTGCGGGGGAGATCGGGAGCGCCGTTCTCCTCATCCACGGCGACAAGGCGCACTCCGCCTATTTCTCCAAGGACGCCTTCCGCCTTCTCAAGGGGGAGAATAAGGAGCTTCTCCTCATCCCCGGCGCCGTGCATACCGACCTCTACGACCGAAAGGACATCATTCCCTTCGACAAGATCGAGGCATTCTACCGAAAATATCTCGGCTGAGGGCAGGACGAGGTGGCCATGAAGTACATCGAAAACCGCACCTTCGACGAGGAGAGGGCGCTCTATCACACGAAGGACGCCGTCGTCCGCAATTGCCGCTTCGCGGGGCCCGCCGACGGGGAGTCCTTCCTCAAGGAGAGCGAAAACATCACGGCGGAGAATTGCTATATGGATCTCCGCTATCCGCTCTGGCATGTGAGCGGGCTCACGGTCACCGATTCGGAGATGACGGAACGCTGCAGAGCCGCGATATGGTATTCGAAAAACGTACATCTTGCCCGCTGCCGCATGCACGGGATCAAGGCCCTCCGCGAGTGCGAAAACATCGAACTTTGCGGCAACGAGATCGTCTCCCCGGAGTTCGGCTGGCGCTGCAAAAGGGTGCGCGTCGAGGGCGGGCGCATCGAGTCGGAGTACGCCTTCTTCGAGACGGAGGACCTCTCCGCCGAGGGGATCGAATTCCACGGAAAATACGCCTTCCAGTACACGAAAAACGTCGAGATCGCCAACAGCCGTTTTTGCACGAAGGACGCCTTCTGGCACAGCGAAAACGTGACGGTAAAGGATAGCGTCATCGACGGGGAATACCTCGGATGGTATTCAAACGGCCTCACCCACATAAACTGCCACATCCGCGGCACCCAGCCCCTCTGCTATTGCAAAGATCTCACCCTTGTCGACTGCACGACGGAGGACGCCGACCTTGCCTTCGAGTACAGCGACGTCCGCGCCGAGATCAAAGGGGAGATCCTTTCGGTGAAGAATCCTCTCCGCGGCAGGATCGTCGCCGACCGCATCGGGGAAGTCGTAACTTCGGGGTGCAAATATCCCTCCTCCGCCGAGGTCATAACGCGGCGCTGAACAAAAAGAAGAACGGAAACAATGAAGATTGCGGCGCCCGCCCCCTCCTCGGGGAGGGCGCCGCTTCTTTTCCCCGAATGGGGGCGGAAAACACAAGAGAGGGAAAAAACGGAGAAAAGCGGACGGATTTTTCTCCGTTTTTCCCAAATGGGGGGCGGAAATTGAAAAAATATCCGCGTTTGGCGAAATTTTTTCGGGCAAAACGATTGCATTTTGGCAGCATATATATTATAATAGTTACGCGCTTCGGGGAGGCGTGCCCTCTCCCGAAAAGTCAAAAGAAAGGAGAACAACTATGACGGATCTGTGCGCAGTCACGATTTTCGGTCAGAGACTCGAATGGACGGTCTCGACGATGGTGCTTGTGCTCATGCTCGTGCAAGCGGTGCTCATCGCCGCTTCCCTTCTCATCTTCGCCGTGTTGATGATTCGGAAGTATCTTGCGAAGAACAGGCAGAACATCCTTGTCACGCAGGCGGCTGCAATGCGCGAAAGGAGACTTACGGGGATCACGGTCGATCCCTCCGCCGCCCGCCGCGAATTTGCCTATAACGACCGTTTCGACGGGGCGGGGCTTGTCGTGACTGCCCATTACGAGGGCGAATCCGCGGGCGAGAACGTCACCGAATACACGGTGGAGCCGCCGCGGATGGATGTGCCCGGCGAGGCGACGGTCTCCGTCCGTTACGCGGGCTATGTCGCCGAATATACGATCGCGATCGCCGAACCCGAACGCGTTCCCGTCGGCATCTCCGTCGACGTCGCCTCCGTCAAGCGGGAATTCACCGCGGGCGAAGGATTTGAACACGACGGGCTCATCGTCACGATGAATTACAGCGCCGAACCCTATTCGGAGGAGGTCACCGACTACGAGGTCGACGCCCCCGATCTTTCGGAAGCGGGAGAAAAGGACGTCACCGTCCGCCGCGGGGAATTCTTCGCGGTCTATTCCGTGACCGTGTTCGCCGCGCCCGAGGCGGAGCTTCTCTCCGAGGAGACCCCCGCGGAGGCCCCCGCCGAGCGCAAACTCACAGGCATCGAGCTCGACCTCAGCGTCGTCAAGACCGATTTCGTCATCGGCGAACCCTTCGACAGCACGGGGCTCAAAGTCGTCGCCTGCTACGACGCGGAGCCGACCGAAGAGCCCGTCGAGGACTTCACCGTCGAGGCGCCCGACCTCTCCGCAAAGGGAATGGTCAACGTCGTCGTGCGGTACGGCGAATTCACGCAGAGCTATCCCGTGTTCATCACCGAGCCGCGCAAGCTCACGGGGATCTCCCTCGACACGAGCGCGGTGCGCCGCGAATTTACCGTCGGCGAAGAATTCAACAGCGTCGGGCTCATCGTCGTCGCCGAATACGACGCAGACCCGCTCTTCGAGGCGGCGGAGGACTTCACCGTCTCCGTTCCCGACCTTGCGGAGGAGGGCGAGAAGGAAGTCCTCGTCGAATACTGCGGCATGCAGGCAAGCTATACGGTCGCCGTCACGAAGCCCGAAGCCGAACCCGAACCCGTAGCGGAGCCCGAGGGCGGCGAGATCGCGGCGGCGGAGAGCGAAGAGGAGACGGAGGAAATAACGGAAGCGGGCGTTCTCCGCTACGACAGAAGTTTCACGGCGCGGCTCATCCAGTCGTCGGACGAGACAAAGCACTGGTACACCCTCCTCAAGAACGAACTTCTCTCCTACCGCAAGGTGAAGGAGCGCATGAGCTGGAAGCGGGAGACCTTCCGCCGCGGCAGGGACGTCGTGGCGCGGTTCGGCTTCCGCGGGAAGGTGCTCTGCGTCTACCTTGCGCTCGACCCCAACGACTACATCGATACCAAGTACAAGGTGGAGGACGTCTCCGCCAATAAATCCTGCGAAGATACTCCCTGCATGTACCGCATCAAGAACGCGATGCGCGTCAAGCGGACGATGGAGCTTATCGCCGTCATCATGGAGCGGATCGGCGCGGAAAAGACCGACCGCATCGCCGAAGATTACTACGTTCCCTACGAGGGCATCTTCGAGCTCGTCAACAAGGGGCTTGCAAAGCGCATCTTCCTTGCCGTACAGAACTTCGAGGCCCTGCAAAAGAGCGAAACATCCGAAGAAGTCGCCTCCGCGGACGCCGCCTCCGAACCGCAGGAACAGGAGATCAAGATCGTTCCGCTTGCGATGGCGGAGCAGCCCGTGCTCGACCCGACCCTCCTCGGGGAGGAATCGTTCGAGGGCGGCACCCTCCGCTACGACAAGAGCTTCAAAGCCAAGCTCATCCAGTCGGACGACGAGACGAAGGGGTACTACACCGCGATCAAGAACGAACTTCTCTCCTACCGCAAGGTGCACGACCGCCTCAGCTGGAAGCGCGAGACGTACAAGGCGTCGGGCGCGGTCGTGGCGCGGCTCAGCTACCGCGGCAATACCCTCTGCATCTATCTTCCGCTCGACCCCGCCGCCTATGCCGACAGCCGCTACAAGGTGGAGGACGTCTCCGCGAACAAGTCCTTTGTCGACACCCCCTGCATGTTCCGTCTCAAGAACGACAAGCGCCTTCGCCTTGCCGCCGACCTCATCGCGACGGTGATGGAGGAGCGGGGGATCGATCGGGTGGAGCACGAGGAGAAGGACTTCTACGAGCCCTACCTCGACATCGTCACCCTCATCGAACAGGGACTTGTGCGGCGCGAAGTCAAGTCGAAGGAAGAGGAGAGCGTCTTTCAAAAAGACTGACCCATCCTAAAAGCCATTTTCCGAGGCAACCATGGCAAAAGAAAGCATACTCATCGTTGACGATTCCGAGATGAACCGCTCCATCCTCACCGACATGCTGATCGACGAGTTCGACGTGACGGAGGCGGAGGACGGCGAAGCGGCGCTCACCATTCTCAAGGAGAAGGGGAGGAAGTTCTCTCTCGTCCTTCTCGATATCGTCATGCCCAAAAAGGACGGCTTCGACGTGCTTGCGGAGATGAACCGCGTGCACCTCATCGAGGAAGTCCCCGTCATCATGGTCTCGGCGGAGAGGGCGTCCGCCCAGATCGAACGGGCGTACGAGCTCGGCGCGACCGACTTCATCATGCGCCCCTTCGACGCGTCCATCGTCCACCGCCGCGTGCTCAACACCATCCTCCTCTATGCCAAGCAAAAAAAGCTCCTCGGCATCATCGAGGATCAGATCTACGAGAAGGAAGAGAACAGCCGCCTCATGGTGGATATTTTGAGCCACATCGTCGAATTCCGGAACGGCGAGAGCGGACTTCATATCCAACATGTGCGCGTCATCACCGAATATCTTCTCCGCCAGCTCGTCAAAAAGACCGACCGCTATCCGCTCACCGAGGAGGAAATCTCCGTCATCGCCATGGCGTCTGCCCTCCACGACATCGGGAAGATCGGCATCGACGACAAGATCTTGAACAAGCCCGGGAAACTCACGGCGGAGGAATTCGCCGTGATGAAAACGCATAGCATGATCGGGGCAAAGATGCTCGAGAATCTCTCCGTCCATGCGGAACATCCCATCGTGCGCACCGCATACGAGATCTGCCGCTGGCATCACGAGCGCTACGACGGACGGGGATATCCCGACGGGCTCAAGGGGGACGACATCCCCATTTCCGCCCAGATCGTCGCCCTTGCCGACGTCTACGACGCCCTCACGAGCGAAAGGGTCTATAAGCCCCCCATTCCCTACGAGGAGGCGATGCGCATGATCCTTTCGGGGCAGTGCGGCGCCTTCAACCCCCTTCTTCTCGAGTGCCTCTCCGACGAGTTCGTCCGTATCCGCGACATGCTCGTCCGCGACACGAACGAGAAGGCGGCGCGGCACGAGATCCACAATTTCGCCGAGGCCGTGCTCCATTCCAAGGGCAGGTCGGCGTCCGAACGCACCTTAAAGCTCCTCGACTACGAGCGCATGAAGTTCAACTTCTACGCCGAACTCACCGAGGAGATCCAATTCGAATATATCGTAGAGGGGGATATCCTCCGCCTCTCCCCTTGGGGGGCGAAGAAATTCGGCGTGGAGACCGAAGTCTTTCATCCCGCCGAGAACGAGACCCTCTGCGCCGTCCTCGGGAAGGACTGGTTCGCCTCGTTCTCCGAATTTTTCCGAAAGACGACGCCGGGCGCGCCCGACTTCCACATCGAGTGCGAAGTCCCCATCGGCGGCGAGCGGCGTTGGTATAAGCTCATCGTGCGTTCCTTCTGGTCGGACGACATCCCGCCCCGCCTCGTGAATGCGATCGGAAAGCTCGTCGACGTGCACGATATGCACACCATGGTCAACGAACTCAAAGAACTCTCCATCCGCGACCCTCTGACGGGGCTCATGAACCGCACGGGCGTGCAGGAGGGGATCGAGCGCAAGATCGGCACCTTCCCCGCACACAAGTATGCGTTTGCCGTCCTCGATATCGACTTCTTCAAGAGCGCGAACGACGAATACGGCCACCTCTTCGGCGACCGCGTCCTCTCCGAGATGGCGGAGCGGCTCATCCACAGCACCCGCGCGGGGGACCTCTGCGCCCGCATCGGCGGGGACGAATTCCTCATCGTTTTCGAGTACAATACCGACATTCAGCCCATCATCGCCCGTGTGTTCAAGGCGCTCTGCGGAAAGGTGGACGACTTCGAACTCACCGTGAGCATGGGCGTCGTCGAAATGACGGACGCGTCGGAGAGCTACCGCGACCTCTTCCGCAAGGCGGACATCGCCCTCTACGTTTCCAAGCGTTCGGGGCGGGCGCAATACACCTTCTTTGACCCCGCGATGGCGAGCGATCCTTCGCTCACCTCCATGGTCGCAGACCGCTTCGAGGGCGAAGAGGGCGAAGAACATCACGACAAAAAATAATCCGAAAAGGAGAACTTATGACGATCCGCGAATGCTACGCCGCGCTCGGCGGCGACTACGACGAGGTGCTCGGACGGCTCAGATCGGAGAGACTGGTGCAGAAATTCGTCCTCAAATTCCCCCAGGACGGGAGCTACGAGCTCCTTTTAACGTCGCTTGCGGCGGGAAATAAGGAAGAGGCCTTCCGCGCCGCCCACACGATAAAGGGCATGTGCCAGAACCTCGGCTTCACGGCGCTTGCCGCGACCTCCTCGGTGCTCACGGAAGCGCTCCGCGGCGGCGATCTTGCGGGAGGGGAGGCCCTTCTTCCCCCCGTTAAAGCCGATTACGAACGCACGGTAGCGGCGATCGCCGCCTTCAAAGAGAGCGCCGGACTATAAGCGGGGTTTTTATGGAACAGGCAACCAAAGAGACCAAAATGAGCAGATTCAAGAGCCTGCTCTTCGGGGAAAAGAGCGTCGTCGCGACCTTTCTTCTCATCGTGCTCATTGTCGCGGGGATACTCTCGGCATACTTCGGGTGCTACCGCATTTCCAAGAAGAAGGGCCTCGACCAGTTTGAGGACACCGCCAACACCGTCATCGATCAGATCGACACCATCTTCGAGCAAGACGGGCAGGTCCTCCGCGCCATGGCAACCATGCTTTCGGGCTCCGACGGCTTCCTCGCGGGCGGCGGGGTCGATACCGCCAAGCTCACAAGCGATCTGAACGAGCTCAAGCCCCTGCAGCTCGCGATGAATATCCGCATCCTTCTCCCGTCGAACGACATCATCCTTCCGAGCGACGAACTTCAGATCGTCTCCGCCAACCAGTTCGATTTCAACGTCGAAAAGCAACATGGGGAGCACATTTCCCGCCGCATCGAGAGCGTCCGTCAGGGGATGGAGGGGGCGCAGATCATCGCCCACTTCATGCCCATAGAAAAGGACGGGCAGACCATCGCCATGCTCTACGGCGTCACGCCGCTCAGCTCTCTTCCGTCGCTGCTCCGCACCAACAACCTCTACAACGGCAACGCGAGCGTGCTCATCTTCGACGTGAAGAACGAGGGGCAGGAAGCGATCATGAACACCTGGCACGGCGCCCTTCGGGACGAGAACGGCGAAGTCGTGCTCGACGAGAACGGCTATCCCAAGTACAATACAGACTACAAACTCACCACCCTCGGCGACTTCGGCATCCATCCCTCGAAAGGGGCGTCCCGACAGGACGTCTACAGCGACATCGTCGGGTTGCAGCGCGGGTACACGCAGTTCAAGTCCGATTCGCAGGGCTGGGTGTATTTCTACTATGCCCCCGCGGGAGGGGTCGTCGCCGACCAGTGGGAGATCTGCATCACCGTCCCCACGTCCGTCGCCTTCGGGAACGTTCTGAGCGTGCAGATCGTGTTCTCCGTCGTCGGCTTCGTGTTCGCGGCGGGGCTGCTTGCCTACTTCCTTTGGATCCGCCGCGTCGCGAAGGAGACGATCGAAAAGTCGGTCGAACGCGCCGTGCTCGAGGAAAAGCTGCACAAGGCGGAGGCCGCGGAGCGTGCCAAGACCACCTTCCTCTCCAACATGTCGCACGATATCCGCACCCCCATGAACGCCATCCTCGGCTTCACCGCGCTTGCCGAGACGAACATCGACAACAAGGAACGGGTGCAGGATTACCTCAAAAAGATCCTCTCCTCGGGCAATCATCTTTTAAGCCTCATCAACGACATCCTCGACATGAGCCGCATCGAGAGCGGAAAGCTCAACATCGAGGAGAAACCGTGCAGCATCTCCGACATCTTCCACGACATGCGCAACATCATCCAGACGCAGATGAAGGGGAAGCAGCTCAACTTCTACATGGATACGCTCGACGTCGTCGACGAGGGCATTTTCTGCGACAAGCTCCACCTCAATCAGGTGCTTCTGAATCTGCTCTCCAACGCCATTAAATTCACCCCGGCGGGCGGGTCGATCTCCCTCACCGTCGCCCAGAAGGGCGGTGCGCCCACGGGGTACGGTTCGTACGAGATCCGCGTCAAGGATACGGGGATCGGCATGAGCAAGGAATTCGCCGAACACATCTTCGAGCCCTTCGAGCGCGAACGCACCTCCACGGTGAGCGGCATTCAGGGCACGGGGCTCGGAATGGCGATCACGAAGAACATCGTCGACACGATGGGAGGCACCATCCGCGTCGAAACGGAGAAGGGGAAGGGGAGCGAATTCATCATCGACCTTCAGTTCCGCCTTCAGTCCGAGCATCGCGCCGTCGACGTCATCCGCGAGCTCGAGGGCTTGCGCGCCCTCGTCGTCGACGACAATTTCGAGACCTGCGACAGCGTCTCCAAGATGCTCATCCGCATCGGGATGCGTTCGGAGTGGACCATGTACGGCAAAGAGGCCGTGCTCCGCGCCCAGCAGGCGATCGACGTCGGAAATCCCTTCTCGGCATACATCATCGACTGGGTTATGCCCGACTTGAGCGGCTTCGAGATCGTGCGGCAGATCCGCAAGGTCGTCGGCGACGACATTCCCATCATCATCATTACGGCGTACGACGTCACTTCCGTCATGGAGGAGGCGAAGGACCTCGGCGTGACCGCCTACTGCAATAAGCCCATCTTCCTCTCCGAACTCCGCGACACCCTTGTGAGCGCCGTCACGAAGGACGGGGGCCCCAAGGAGGAGAAGGCGGACTTCGAAGAGGGCGCCTTCAAGGGCCGCCGCGTCCTCCTCGTCGAGGACAACGAACTCAACCGCGAGATCGCCGAAGAGCTCCTTCTCGAGAGCGGCTTCGAGGTCGAGACGGCGGAGGACGGTTCCGTCGCCGTCGAAAAGGTCAAAGAGGCCGAGGCGGGGTACTTCGACATCGTGCTCATGGACGTGCAGATGCCCGTCATGGACGGCTATGCGGCGACGACCGCGATCCGCTCCCTCGAGGATAAAGAGCGCGCCTCCGTGCCCATCGTCGCGATGACGGCGAACGCCTTCGACGAGGACAGGCGGCAGGCGGCGGCGTGCGGAATGAACGCGCACATCGCAAAGCCCATCAACATTCCGCAGCTCTTCGAAGTGCTTCGAACCCTCCTTCCCAAAGACTGATTTATGGGAATGGGGCGGGAAATACCCCAAAAATCGGAAAAAGCGGCAGAGACTTTCTTCGCGAATTCCGTCGAATTTACAAAAATCGCTTGACAAAGCACCCCGCGCGCGTTATTATTTTGCATGTGTAACGTAAATAGGCACGCGGGCGACGCGCAAGGCAATACCGAACTTAGCGGGAGGGCTGTATGGAATATTTACGCTTAGGCGACATCCTCGTAAACAACGGGGCGATCACGCGGGAACAGCTCGAGCATGCGTTGGAACTTCAGAAAACGCGGCACGAGCGTCTCGGCACCATCCTCATCGACGAGGGCATCATCAACGAACAGCGCCTCATCGAGACGCTCGAACTTCAGCTCGGGATCGACTTCATCGACCTGAGCAAAGTCCGCATCCCGATCGAGCTTGCGTCCCTTGTCCCCAAGAGCATCGCGCGCCGTCACGGCGTCGTGCCCGTCCGTCTCAACCGCGACGAACTCACCCTTGCGATGTCCGACCCGCTCAACTTCGTCGCCCTCGAAGAGGTGAGAACGGCGACGAGGAAGCGCATCCTTCCCAAGATCGCGACGACGGTCGCCGTCAACAAGGCGATCTCCACCCTGTACGGGAACGAGGGCGTGGCGCGTGCCATCGAGGAAATGCGCTACGATCCCGCCGTCCGCGAGACGGCGCAGCAGCCCCGCGCGGAGGAAGTTACGGAGGGCGACGTCCAGTCGGCGCCCACCGTCCGCCTCGTCAATTCCATTTTGGAGCGCGCCTCCGTCGAGCGGGCGAGCGACATCCACCTCGAGCCCCGCGCCGAGGAAATGGTCGTCCGCATGCGCATCGACGGGAATCTGCGCACCGTGCTCACCGTTCCCGACGAGCTCAAGCGCAACGTCATCTCCCGTCTTAAGATCATGGGCGGAATGGATATCGCCGAATCGCGCATCCCGCAGGACGGCCGTGCGAACGTCCTCGTAAAGGGCCACAGCATCGACCTCCGTATTTCCACCCTTCCCACGATGTACGGCGAAAAAGTCGTCATCCGTCTCCTCGACAAGTCCAATCAGCTCCTCACCGCACAGGCGATCGGGCTCGAGGGGGAGAACCTCGAAAAATACAACAAGCTCCTTTCGAACGCCCACGGGATGATCCTCATCGTCGGGCCGACGGGGTCGGGCAAATCGTCGACGATGTACACGATGATCCGCTCCCTCAACACCGACGAGGTCAACCTCGTCACCCTCGAGAACCCCGTCGAATACGATATCGACGGCGTCAATCAGGTCCAGATCAACGAAAAAGTCGGCATGACCTTCGCGGGAGGGCTCCGCGCCATCCTCCGTCAGGACCCCGACATCATCGCGGTCGGCGAGATCCGCGACGGCGAGACGGCCGAGATCGCCATCCGCGCCGCCATCACGGGGCACCTCGTCCTCTCGACGGTGCACACCAACGACGCACTCTCCGCGATCGACCGCCTCATCGACATCGGCGTCGCGCCCTATCTCCTTGCCGACGCACTCATCGGCGTCATTTCCCAGAGGCTGGTGCGCCGCATCTGCCCCCATTGCAAGGAGAGCTACACGCCCACCGAGCACGAGCTCGAGCGCCTCGGCATCGCGACGTCGCCCGAACTTCGCTTCTACCGCGGGAAGGGCTGCCCGCACTGCTACCACACGGGCTACGTCGGCAGAACGGGCGTATTCGAGATCCTCATCATGGATTCCGATTTCAGGCGCGCCGTGTCGGCGGGAAGCCACAAGACGGAACTTGCGGGCTGCGTCAAGAAGGGGACGTTCACCTCTCTTCTCGAGAGCTGCCGAAAGCTCGTCCTTGCGGGCGTGACTTCGACGGACGAAGTGTTCGGCGTACTCAATACCACGGCAGACTGAGGAGGAAACCATGCCCATAGAGCTCGGAAAGATCGTCGAGACCGCGCGGTCCATGCGCGCGTCGGATATCCACCTCGTGCGCGGGCTTCCGCCCCGCTTCCGCATCGACGGAGAACTCAAGAACTTCGGTGCGCCCCTCACGGCCGCCGATTGCGAATACTACGCAAAGCAGATGGCGGGGGAGGACTATTCCGCCATTCAGAAGATGGGGGAGCTCGACCTTGCGATCACCTTCCCCGGCAAGATCCGCTGCAGGATCAACCTGTTCCGCCAACAGGGGGCGGTCTCGTCGGCTATCCGTATCCTTTCCGACAAGATCCCCGAGCTCGATTCGCTCGGCCTTCCCCCCATGGTGCAGGCGCTTCCCGCCCTCAACCGCGGCATCGTCCTCGTGACGGGCGAGACGGGCTCGGGCAAATCGACGACGCTTGCCGCCATGCTCAACCGCATCAACCACACCTTCGACGGGCACATCATCACCCTTGAGGACCCGATCGAGTACATCTACGAGCCCGACCGCTGCGTCATCAATCAGCGCGAGATCGGCTCGGACACAGAGAGCTACGCGACGGGCCTCCGCGCCATCCTCCGCGAGGACCCCGACGTCATCCTCATCGGCGAAATGCGCGACCTTCACACCATCGAGACGGCGCTGACGGCGGCGGAGACGGGGCACCTCGTCTTTGCGACCTTGCACACCAACTCCGCGGCGGACTCCATCGACCGTATCGTCGACGTGTTCCCCGAAATGCGGCAGAAGCAGATCCGCATGCAGCTCTCGACGACGCTCATGGCCGTGCTTTCCCAACAGCTCCTTCCCCGCAGGAACGGGGGACGGGTGGCGGCGTGCGAGCTCATGATGGTCACCCCCGCGATCCGCAACCTCATCCGCGAGGGCAAGACGCCGCAGATCGCGAGCTCTATGGCGACTTCGGCGGCGGAGGGCTCGGTCACGATGGATAACTCCATCCTCTCCCTCTATCGCCAACACATCATCACGGCGGAGACGGCGCGGAGCGCCGCCCACGACGCCGAGTATATCCGCAAGAACGTGCACTGACTTACTGCATGAAGGAGGCGCTATGAAGACGTATAAGTACCGTGCGATCGCGTCGGACGGGTCCCCGGTGACGGGGGTCATCGAAGCGTACGACGAATTCGAAGCGATCGCCGAGATCCGCCGCACCTGCACGGTCGTCGAGGACATCAAACCCGTCGAGAACAAGCGGCGCATCAACATCGACATCAACGAACCGCTGTGGGTGAGCAACAAGACGTTGGCGCTCACGGCGAACCAGTTCTTCATCATGCTCAAGGCGGGGCTTCCCATGTCCCGCACGGTCTCCCTCATCGCGGAGCAGAGCGACGACCGTCTGATGAAGCGCATCCTCCGCGCCTGCGCCGAGGACGTCGCCGCCGGCTACTCCCTTGCGGCCAGTCTCGAAAAGAACGGCAAGAAGATCCCGCCCGTGTTCATCGAAACGGTGCGCGCCGGCGAGGAATCGGGCACCCTCGAGAACTCCTTTGAGAGCCTCGAAGTGTACTACACCCGCGCCCATAAGACGAATAAGAAGGTCAAATCGGCGCTCACCTATCCCGTCATCGTCCTCCTTCTTGCGGTCGTCGTCATCGCCGTCGTCATGGTCGTGCTCGTGCCGAGAATGATCGAAACGCTCGAATCCTTCGGGACGGAGCTTCCCCTCGTCACCCGCATCCTCATCGCCATCTCCAACTTCCTTGCAAAGAGTTGGTACATCATCCTCATCCTCATCGCGGCGATCGCGATCGCCGTCTTTGCCTACGGCAAGACGGAAAAGGGAAAGCTCCTCTATTCCCGCATCCGCATGAAGCTCCCCGTCCTCGGCAAGATCGCCCGCTACAACGCGGCGGCACAGACGGCGAACACGCTCTCCACCCTCCTTGCGGCGGGGCTCCCCGTGACGCGTGCCCTCGAGATCGTCAGCCGCGTCGTCGATATGCGCTGCGTCGGGCAGGAGCTCAACAAGGCCATTGTAAAACTCGAGAGCGGGATGAGTTTGGGCGAAGCGCTTGCGAATGCCAAATACCTTCCCGCCATGCTCATCGAAATGATCACGGTGGGGGAATCGTCGGGTATGCTCGAAGAGACCCTCCGCACGATCGGCCAATACTACACCGACGAAGCGACGTCGGCGTCCGATACCGCCCTCGGGCTGATGGAGCCGATGATCACCGTCATCCTCGGCGTTGTGGTCGGGTTCATCGTCATCGCGATCTACGTCCCGATGTTCTCGATGTCCTCCGGCGGCGGCATGATGTAGTTTCCGATATGTCACCCTGCCCCGCGCTCCCCAATCACGTCATGTTGAGCGAAGCACGAAAGCGCTCTCAATATGTCACCCTGAGCTTGTCGAAGGGTCACCGCATTAGAAACAAGGTGATACTTCGACTACGCGGGCGTTGCCCGCTCCGCTCAGTATGACGGATTAGAATCACGTCATGTCGAGGTGAAGTCGAAAGCGCTCTCAATATGTCACCCTGAGCTTGTCGAAGGGTCACCGCATTAGAAACAAGGTGATACTTCGACTACGCGGGCGTTGCCCGCTCCGCTCAGTATGACGGATTAGAATCACGTCATGTCGAGGTGAAGTCGAAACATCACCGCATTAGAAACAAGGTGATACTTCGACTACGCGGGCGTTGCCCGCTCCGCTCAGTATGACGGATTAGAAGCCGCGCGCGGCTCAGTATGACGGATTAGAAGCCGTCCCCGCAATAAAAAATCGATTTCAGCGCCGTGTCATCCCCACGGCGAGGGAATAAAGAAAAATCTTTCATGAAAGGAGAAAAAAACCCAAATGCTGAAAAGAATGAAGAAGGGCTTCACCCTTGCCGAGCTCCTGATCGTTGTCGCGATCATCGCAGTTCTTACTGCGATCGCCGTGCCGCTTTTCGTTAGCTCCTTGAGCAAAGCTCAGAAAGCGGTGTTCGATTCCAATCGTGGTGCTGTCAAATCCGCCGGTGTCGTCGCGATTCTCTCCGACAATAACTTCAAGATGGACGAATTGACCACTGAGAAGTGTGTTAAAGTTACCGGCACATTTGATAAAGACGGAAACCTTACAGGAGTTTCTGTTGCCCAGGAATTCGTTGCGAAAACAGAGATTACTAAAACGGAAACTGCGTTCGATGCGTGGAAGGACGATCCGACGACGATTGTGGTTTGCTTGACGGCTACTGATCTTCAAACTGACGCAGTTGCTGGTGCCGGTGCCTAACTCTGACTAATCATTAGTCAAAACGTACACAAAACTCGATCCTCCGCGGGCTGAAGGGATGAGGGATGCAGTCCCCACGGAGGAGCGGATCTGCGGGCGGCGAACGCCGTCCGCACCTCCGCCCGAGGCGCCATCCTTCGCCTCCTCCTTTTGCGCTCCCCTCCGCAAAGGAAATGTTGCGTCATGTTGAGCGAAGCACGAAAGCGCTCTCAATATGTCACCCTGCCCCGCGCTCCCCAATCACGTCATGTTGAGCGAAGCACGAAGTGCGAAGTCGAAACATCACCGCATTAGAAATAAGGTGATACTTCGACACGCGCCTACGGCGCGGCTCAGTATGACGGATTTGGAGCCGCGCTCCGCTCAGTATGACGGATTTGGAGCCGCGCTCCGCTCAGTATGACGGATTTGGAGCCGCGCTCCGCTCAGTATGACGGA
>CANQQM010000022.1 GCA_947626005.1 uncultured Clostridia bacterium | reverse complement strand
ACCGTCGCCACCTTTATTATAAACTGTTTGAGCTGAAAGAGCAAGGATTTTGCGACGAAAAGCGGGCGCGGAAGTTGGAGCGGCGCCAATTCCATCACAAAACAGGACTTTTCCTCCCCTTTGAGGAAGAGGGCTGCAAGGACGGCAAGCGCGACGCCGAGCGCATACAGAAGCAAGACCGCGAGGAAGGGATCGGGAAAGAAGGCCGACGAGAGCGCAAGAAAGACGGGAAGTTTGGCGCTGCACGAAATGTAGGGAAGGGTGAGAAGCACCCGCCGCTGCATCCGCCGATCGTCGAGACTGCGCGTCGTGAGGATGGCCGCCGCCGTACAGCCGAAGCCCATGAGGATGGAAAAGACCGCCCGCCCCGAAAGGCCGATCGCCGAAAAGAAAGAATCGCTCACCGCCGCAAGCCGCGAGAGGAGGCCGCTCTCCTCCATCAGGATGAGAAAGAGGTACAAAAGTGCGATCTGGGGCAGGAAACAGAGCACGCCGCCGAGACTTTTCAAAATGCCGTCCGCAACGAGACTTCGAAGGACGGGCGAAGCGATCGCCGCCGCCCGACGTACAAGCGTCTCCGAGAAAAACCGTTCGACGGCCCCCTTCATCACCGCCCCGGGGAAGCCCTCCGCGAAGGTCACGAGGAAGGCAAGGAGGAGGAGAAGAAGGAATACAAGCGGGCCGAAGAGCCCGTCGAGAAGCACCCGATCGGCGCGGGAGAGCTCCTCCCGCACGGGGCGGAAGATGCCCGTAAGGTCGGCCTCCTTGGGAAAAACGGGCGGGCGCGAAAAGGCGGCGACGATCTCCCCCGCCTCCGCACTCGCGTCGAGAACGGGGATGCCGAGCCGCCGTGAAAGTTCCTCGCGGTCGAGCACTCCCCCCTCCCTTTCGAAGCGGCGCCGCTTGGTGAGAAGGAGTGCTACCCTCCGCTTCCCCGTCGCAAGGCGGAAAAGAAGGGGGAGCGTCCGACGGACGGCGGCGTATTCGGCGACGAAGAGGAGCCCCGCCTCCCCTTCCTCCGCGATGCGGGTGAGGGCGAACCGCTCCTCCATGCTGTGTCCTTCGGCGGAATAGATGCCGGGGAGGTCGACAATCTCCGCCTCCCCGCCCCGCATCTTCCCCTCGATCGCCCCGACGGTGACGCCGTGCCAGTTCCCCACGCGGGCGTGCCCGCCCGTCAGGCGGTTGAAGAGGGTGGATTTCCCCGCATTGGGGTTGCCGACGAGGAGGATCTTCAAAGCGCCTCCACCGAGATCCCCGCCGCGACCTCCTTGGAAAGGGCCGCCTTGCTCTCGGGGGAGGAAACAAGGAAAGTGCGCCGAAAATAAATTTTGAGGACGCGCACCGTCGCCCCCTCCGCGATCCCGAGCGCCCGAAGCCGCTCCTTTAAGTCCTTGGGAAGGGAGACTTCTTTTACGGTCGCCTCCTCCCCTTTTTTAAGTTCGCACACCGTCATACTCTTAGAAATGCGAAAGCCGCTTCGAATATGCAAAAGAAAAGCGCCGCGGCAACCCGCAGCGCTTCGCGCTTACGCCCTGTCCGTATCGCGGACCGTTCTGTTTCCCTGCAGCTTCAGGACGCCGTTCGTGATGATCGGCGAGATGATGAGCCAGATCGCGGCGAGCGCGATGACCGAATAGACGATGATCGACCCGATGCTGCGCGCACCCATGAAGATCGCGGAGACGAGATTGAAGTTGAAGATCCCGAAGATCCCCCAGTTGAGCGCTCCGAGAAGCACGAGTACGTACGAAATAATGTTCGCAATGACCATTTGCTTGTTTCCTCCTGCCGTCAGTTTGCGCATCGGAAGGAGGAATATACATGAAAACGGGCGGCAGCCGCCGCCCGTTCTTTCCGAAAAGTTATTCTTTGTCTTTCTTGTCCTTCTTGTCGGACTTCTTCCCCTTCAGCGTGTCGAGGTCGACTTCTTCGACCGTCTTATCCGAAGGTTTGATGACGAAGAGCACGATGATCGCGACGAGCAGCGCCGCCGAGATGGAGAAGAACACGATCGCCATCGTATTGTTGCGGAGCCAAGGGCTCTGGCCGCTCGTATGGTCGATGGAGTTGCGCACCTCGATGACCTGATAGGCGGTCGTCGTCGTGTTGACAAGATAGGCGTCGGTCACCGTGACCTTCACGAAGTAGAAGCCGCGCTGCTGCGGGCAGAAGGAGAGCGAAGAGTCTGGGTCCCACGCATAGTCGTTGTCCGTTCTGCTCCACTCCTCGTCCTCTTCGTCGATCTCCGAATTAAAGACGTCGATCTCTTCGAGGCAGTCGGCGATCCACTTGTCGGGCTGATGGGTCGTCGGGTCGAGGCTGTCCTTTGCGACGGCGTCGACGAGCTGGGAATAGGTCGGGACGGCGTGCCCCGCGAGCTTGTCCTCATTGAAATAGTAGAGGGTGTAGCTCGTATCGTACCCTTCGAGGGCGACGACTTCGAAGCTCGAGACGGAGTAGGTGCTGCCGCGGTAACCGAGGGACTGCGAACCCGCATCATCGATCGAGGGGCCGTCGTAGTCGATGTACACCGAGAATTCGGGGATGCCCTCGATATCCCAAATGTTGGACGAGGTCACTTTGACGAGTTCGCCGTCTTTGTCGTACATCTCCATGGCGTTCCCCGCCGCATCCTCCGCAAGCACGCGGAAGCGGTAGTAGCCGACTTCATCCACCTCGAAGCGGAGGTTGTTGTAGCGGAGAGACGTCGCGCTCGTCGCGGACGCGCCCGCCGTCTGATCGGGCTTGAAGTAGTAGACGCTGAACCGAAGATTGCGGTAGTCGGCGTAGTCGCTGCCGATGAGGCCGCGGAGAGAAGGCAGATAGAGGTAAGCGCCGTCGCCTGCGGAGACGCCCTCCGCCGCCTTGTCGAGTTCGGCTTGGAAGGCGTTTGCACGCGCGGTCGCATCTTCCGTTGCGGTGTTCTTTGCCTCCGCCTCTTTCGCGTCCACTTCCGCTTGGGTCGGGACGGTCACTCCGATGTAGGAGGGCCCTTCCGCCTCACGGTCGACAAGGATATAGTCGAAGGCGTTCTCCCCTTCGCCGAGGGTAAAGACGGTGCGTTCGCGCACGTCCTCATCGACGTACCACGTAAGGAACACATAGTCCTTTTCGCTGCCCCGCCCGTCGTCGAGGGAGAAGCGGATGGAGACGTAGGCGACTTCCTCGTCGTTGGCGTCGTCGGGGGGAAGGAAGAAGGTCGAGGTAAAGAGGGAGCGGTAATCGTCCTCCGTCTCCTCGTTGGGTTTCTTGTAGTTGCCTTCGCTGTCGCGGGCAAGCATGTAGTAGCTGCGGGAGACGGACACCGAGTCGTCGCAGACGTCCATCGCCTCGTAGTTGAGGCTGAAGCGCTGCCCGAGACGGAAGGAGTACACCGATTCGTTGAGAACGAGAACGGGCGCCGCATTGTCGGTCACGCGGTTGTCGTCGCCGATCTCGAAGGTCTGTCCGTTGAGCGAATACATCTCGACGAGCTGATCTTCCGTGCCCTCCTCCTTGAGAAGGGTGACGCCGAAGGTGATGGGCGTCGAGGGCGTGGAGGCCGCGGAAGAGCGGTACTCGAGGTAGTAGCCGCCGATGTTGGTGAAGTTGCCGAGATATACGGCTTCCCCTTCGCCGAGCTGAAGAGAGACGGCGAATTCGCCGATGCTGCATTCCGTCAAAGTCCCCTCCGCGTCGTACGTTTCCGCAATGGAGAGGGTGAAGGTCTCGGATGCGATTGCGCCGAGCATGCCGAGGTCATGTTCCGCCGCCGCGGCGTTTTCGTCGTCCTCATCGAAGGAGGCGTCGTGCACGGAGGCGTAGAGGTGTGCGTCGCGGTAGGCGAACACGACCGCGTTGGTCGCGATGCCGTCTTTGGAGATATTTTCCTCCGCGCTCTCGAAGGAGATGCGGAATTCTTCGAAGTGCACGGCGGGGAAGCCGAAGGACATCGAGAAATAGTGCGCTTCGCCGGGCTTTACGAGCCCGCCTTCCTCCGTCTCTGCCTGTGCGGCGGCGCCGCCCGTTTCATCGTTCCCGTCCCCCGTTTCGCCCGTCGTCTCGTCGCCCGTCGTCTCGTCCGAGGGAACGGCGCTGAACCACTTGAGCGCAAGATCGCGGCGGAAATAAATTTTCCCGTCGTCGTGCATGGAGAACTGAACGTAGGAGGCTTTCCCCTCCGCCGCGGAGGAGGTCCCGACCTCGCCGCCCGTTCCTGCGGCAAAGATGGATGAGGGCGAATAGGAAAGCGCGTCCGCCTTGCGGGGCGCGATCGCAGTCAAGGCGAGCCCCAAAGTGAACGCAAGCGCCAAAAGAAGCGTTGCGATCATGATCCACCGAAGTTTTGCTTTACTCATGTAACTTGCTCCGAAAGGACATTTCTGTCCGATTATCCTATATATTCTACACAATTTTTTTGCGTACGTCAAGCGGTAACGCCCGCTTTTGAAAGAAAAGAAAAAATTTCACCCGTTTAAGGGCGGGTCGCCGCGCGGATATCGAACTTTTTCCACGGCGTCTCGTCGTCGGGCGGTTCGCAGAGGAAGCGCATGCGCTCCTTTAAGACGGGGTGGGTAAAGGAGAGCGAATACGCCCAGAGCGCGAGCTTGCCCTTCCTTGCGTTTTCGCCGCCGTAGCGCATATCCCCGTAGACGGGGTGCGCGATCCCCGCCGTCTGGACGCGGATCTGATGGCTCCGCCCCGTGTGCAGTTTGATCTGGGTGAGGGCGAGCCCGTCCTCCTTTTCGAGGACGTAGTAGTCGAGCACGGCGAGTTTTGCCCCGTCCGTCCCCTGCGGACAGAGGTAGACGGTGTTGTTGACGGCGTTTTTCTTCAGCCAGCCCGTGAGCCGCCCGCTCTCCTCGTGCGGGGCGCCGCAGAGGACGGCAAGATAGCGCTTTTCGAAGTCGCCCGAGCGCATCTGCTCGGAGAGCCGCGCCGCTGCCTTGCTCGTCTTTGCGAATACCATGACGCCGCCCGTCGGACGGTCGAGACGGTGCACGAGCCCGAGGAACACGTTCCCCTTCTTTTCGTAGCGGACTTTGAGATATTCCTTTAGGATGTCGAGGAGATTTTCGTCCCCGCTCTCGTCGGGACAGCATGCAAGGTTCTGCTCCTTGACCGCAACGAGGATGTGGTTGTCCTCATAGAGGATGGGCGGCATGCCGCTTTCACCGTTCATTGATAAAGATCCCTCCCGCGCCGCACGGAAGCGGGATCCCTTCCGCCGTCGGAAGCCCCACCTCGTACGCTTCGATGTTGCCCCGCCGCCCCTTGAGGCAGAGGGTGAGAATATTCCCGAGCACGGCGGGCTGGAGCCCCGTCGTGTAGCTGTTGATGAGGAAAAAGAGCGGATCGTCCGAAAGAAGCTCCGCCGCCAAAGAGACGAAGGGAAAGAGCTCGGATTCGATCTTCCACATCTCCCCGCCCGGTCCCCGTCCGTAGGAGGGCGGATCCATGACGATCGCGTCGTACCGATTCCCCCGCCTGAGTTCGCGGAGGACGAACTTCTTGCAGTCGTCGACGATGTAGCGGATGCCGCTTGAAATTCCCGTGAGGCGGGCGTTCTCCCCCGCGCGTTCCACCATTCCCTTGGCGGCGTCGACGTGGACGACCTCCGCGCCTTCCTTGGCAAGGGCGACCGTCGCCCCGCCCGTATAGGCGAAGAGGTTGAGCACCTTCACCTTGCGCTTTGCCCCCCGCACGAGGGCGCGCATCCTGTCCCAATGGTAGGCCTGTTCGGGAAAGAGCCCCGTGTGCTTGAACCCCATCGGCTTGACGCGGAAGGTGAGGTCGCGGTAGGAGAGCGTCCAGCTCTCGGGGAGGGGCTTCCGCATCTCCCAACTGCCGCCGCCCTTCTCGTTCCTGTGATAGACGGCGGAGATCGACTTGTCCGCAAAGAGGTCGCGGCTGCATTTCCAGATGACCTGCGGGTCGGGGCGGAGAAGCACGGCGTCGCCCCAGCGCTCGAGTTTGTACCCGTCGCCCGTTGCGAGGACCTCGTATTCTTCCCAACCTTCCGCAAGCCGTATCATAATCTCTATTATAATAGTAAACGGCGGCTTTGTAAAGCGATTCCCCCGCCGCACGGGAAAATTTCCCGTCCGCAAACAAAAAAAGGGAGACTTCTCCCCCTTTTTCTCCGCCGAAGCGGTCGTATGCGGGTTGATCCGAGCGGACCTGTAAGCCGGGTTCTGTCGTGCGCGGTCATTTATCTACGCCTGCCGTCGCCGGCAGGCTCCAGCGTTATTCACGGTACTCCCTCGGGCGGGCAACCCGTATGAGAGAGACCCAAACTTGCATCGGACGGGGTTTACATGGCACGGGGCGTTACCGTCCCGTCGGTGAGCTCTTACCTCGCCTTTCCATCCTTGCCCGCCGCGGGAATTTCTCCCCGCGTTCCCAAAAGGGACGGGCGGTTTATTTCTGTTGCACTTTCCTTGGGGTCGCCCCCACCTGACGTTATCAGGCGTCCTGCCCTGCGATGCCCGGACTTTCCTCATCGCGATTTCTCGCGCCGCGACCGCGTAGTCCGCTCGGATCGCAATTATTATAGCACAAATTTTCAAAAAGTACTTGTTTTTTGCGGGATTTATGATAAAATATTCTCGGAATCTTTTTGAGGGGGAACATTATGAAGAAGACTAAGATCGTCTGTACGCTCGGACCCGCTTCGGATACCGAAGAGATCATCGCCGCCATGGCGGACGCGGGCATGAACGTTGCACGCATCAACTTTTCGCACGGCACCCATGCGGACCACGCGAAGAAGATCGAAATGATCAAACACGTCCGCGAAGCGAAGAATATCCCGCTTCCCATCCTTCTCGACACGAAGGGGCCCGAATTCCGCATCAAGACCTTCAAGAACGGGAAGATCACGCTTTCGGAGGGAGACGAGTTCTCCTTCACGTCCGAAGAGATCGAGGGCGACGAGACCCGCGTCTCCGTCTCCTACAAGAACATCTGCGCCGAAATGCTGCCCGGCGACAAGATCCTTCTCAACAACGGGCTGATGGTGTTCGAAGTCGTCGAAGTCAAGAAGCCGAACGTCCTCTGCAAGGTGCTCGTCGGCGGAGAGCTCTCCAACCGCAAGAGCATGTTCTTCCCCGAAAAGCAGCTCGACCTCGTCTACCTCTCGGAACAGGATAAGGCCGACCTCCTCTTCGGGATCGAACATCAGGTCGATTTCGTCGCCTGCTCCTTCGTCTCCAAGGCGCAGGACATCCTCGACGTGCGGAACTTTCTCCGCGAGAACGGCTGCACCGACATCGACCTCATCGCGAAGATCGAAAACCGCGCGGGCGTCAACAACCTCGACGAAATTTTGAAGGTCTCCGACGGGATCATGATCGGCCGCGGCGACATGGGCGTCGAGATCCCCTACGAGGAACTGCCCGACATTCAGAAAACCATCATCACCGCCTGCCGTATCGCGGGGAAGCGCTGCATCACCGCGACGGAGATGCTCGAATCGATGATCCACCAGCCCCGCCCCACCCGTGCGGAGATCTCCGACGTCGCGAACGCCGTCTACGACGGGTCGAGCGCGATCATGCTCTCGGGGGAGACGGCGGCGGGCGAATACCCCGTTCAGGCGGTCGCCGCGATGGCGCGTATCGCCATGCAGGCGGAGACGAAGGTCGATTACATCCAGCACGTCGAGGACAACGAATACCTCATCCGCGGCCTCTCCGACGCCCTCTCCCACTCCGCATGCCTCCTCGCCCACGACGTGCACGCCAAGGCGATCGTCGTCTGCACCCGTACGGGCGGCACGGCGAAGATGGTCTCCCGCTTCCGTCCCAACATCGACATCATCGGCATGACGACGGACGAAAAGAGCTATCGGAAACTCGCCCTCTCGTGGGGCGTCCTCCCCGTGCTGAGCGAAGAGTACAATTCGGTGGACGTCCTGTTCCACTTCGCGAAACAGGCGGCGAAGGATTCCGGGCTCGTCAAGAAGGGCGACGTCATCGTCATCACGGGCGGAACGCCGAACGGCAAGAGCGGCAATTCCTCCCTCATCAACCTCGAATCCATCTGAGAAAGCAAAAATCGGGCGGGAAGCGTTTGGCTTCCCGCCTTTTTCGTTAGATGCGTTTTGCGGCGAGGGCGAGGGCGGCGGCGGCCGAGAGCTGTTCCGCGTTCGGCGTCTCCCGCCCGACCCCCAAGGAGAGGGCCTCGGCAAAAAAGACGAGCGCCGCCTCCTGCCGCGAAGGGCTTGTCTCCCCGATCGACGCCGAAAGGGTGAGGTCGGAAAATTTCGAAAGCGGGCTCTCCTCCGCGCAGGTCACGGCAAGCACCCCCGCCCCGCTTGCATGGGCAAGCCCCGCCGCGTCGCACCCGTCCTTCGACCGTCCCCCGCCGTCAAAGACGACGAGGAGCACCTCCGGCCGCCGAAAGGCAAGGCGGAGGTTGACAAGATGCCCGTCCCGCTCGAAAAACGCCCTCCTTCCGAGGGAGAGGAGACGGCATTCGAGGAGCCGCGCCGCCGCCCCGTCTCCCCCGGCGCCGAAACAGCACACCTCCTCCGCCATGAGGAGCATGGAGACCGCACGGTCGAGGTCGGCCTTCGCCGTCCCCCTTCCGCACCCCTCGGCGGCGATGCGGAAGTCGCGCTCGGTCTCCCGCACATAGTCGGACGCGACGGGAAGAGGCGCCCCCTCCCCCGCAAGGGCAAGGCGGAATTCGGAATACCCCTTGTAGCCGAGCGCACGGCAGAAGCGGAGGACGGTCGCATCCGACACCCCCGCCTCCGAAGCGAATTCGCTGATCGTCTGCCCCGCGATGCGTCGGGGATCGACCGCCGACAAATACCCGAGAAGCCGCTTCTGGCTCTTCGTATAGCGCACGTCCTCTTTCACTTTCCGCCTCCAAAAACCGACGTCAACGACATTATAGTACGTTTTTAGCGTACTTGTCAAGTAATAACTGACATTTCGGGTATAATTTTTATTGTGAAAAGCATCACGCGATTTCAGGAGCGGTTTACGGAGTGCCTCCGTTATACCGCCGTCAAACAGAGTGAACTGGCGCGGGAAGTCGGCGTCTCCAAGCAGTGTATTTCCGACTACAAGGCGGGAAAGAGCATGCCGAGTCTCGATACGCTGTTCCTCCTCTGCAAAAAGCTCGACGTCTCGGCGGATTATCTCCTCGGGCTCGAAGATTGAATTCGGAATGCGAAAGGCGGCGCGGGCAAATTGCCCGCGCCGCCTTTCGCATTTTTTATTCTCCGATGGCTTCCCGCAGTTTGACGAGCGCCTCGCCCCGCCCCTTTGCGCCCATCTTTTCGTAAATGGCGGAGATGTAGTTGCGCGACGTCCCGTCCGAGAGCTTGAGCGCCGCCGCGATCTGCTTGTTCGTGAATCCGTCGAAGATCATGAGGGCGATCTCCACCTCCCTGTCCGAGAGGCCGAACTTCCGCTTGATCTTGGTCTCGCGGTTGACCCCGACGAGCTGCGCCGCCGCCGCGATGCGCCGTGCGATCGTCGCGGGGAGGATGGTGTCCCCCGCATAGGCGTTGCGGATCGCGTCGATGAGGGTGGAGGAAGAGACGTCTTTGAGGAGATATCCGCTTGCGCCGTGGTTGATGGCGTTGAGAATGTAGTCGCTGTCGTCGAAGGTCGTGAGGATGAGGATCTTCGTCTCCGGGCGGCGTTTTTTTATCTCCCGTGTGGCGGCGACCCCGTTCATGTTGGGCATGCGGATATCCATGAGGACGACGTCGGGTCCGAGTTTTTCCACCGCCTCGAGCGCCTTCTCTCCGTCTGCGGCGATCCCGACGACGGTGAGTTCCTCCGAAGAGTTGAGGACGCTCCGAAGGCTGTCCGCAAGGATGACCTGGTCGTCCACGATGAGAACTTTGATCATACTTCCCCCTTTTCGCCGTCGAGCGGCAATGTAAGATGGATCTCGAACCCCTCCTCGGGCTCCGTTTCGAACCAGAGGGAGCCGCCGAGCGCGTTCGCCCGCTCCTGCATCCCCTTGAGCCCGAACCCCTCTTTGAGCTCGGAGAGCACCAAGCCCTTCCCGTTGTCCGAGAGGAGGAAATTCACCCGCTGTCCGTCGCGGCGGAGTTCGAAATAGAAGGCGGTCGCCCCGCCGTGGCGCAGTCCGTTGGAGATCCCCTCTTTTAAGGAATTGCAGAGGAAGCGGCGCTTGGCGTCGCAGAGGGTGACGTCGTCGATTTCGCTCCGAACGACGATCCCCGTCCCGTCCGTCGTGTCGTGGACGATCTCGGTGAGCTCGTCCTGCAGGGTCTGCCCCTCCCGCGTCCCCGAGAGGAGGTGGACGCTCTGGCGGAGTTCCTCGAGCGCGTGCTTTGCCTGAAGGTTGGCGGAGACAATCTTGCGCTTGGCGTCGGCGGGGTCGCGGTCGATGACGAGCTTTGCCGACTCCGTCTGCATGATGACCGTCGTGATGGAGTGCCCCGCCGTGTCGTGGATGTCCTTCGCGATGCGCTGCCGTTCGCGGAGGGCGGTGACCTCTTTAAGCTCCGCATTCGCCTTGATGAGGGCGGCGCTGCTTGCTTCGAGCTCGGCGTTGGCGGCGGCGATCTCCCGATAGCGCCGCACCGTCTGAAGGACGAGGTTGACCGCAAAGAAGTGGAATACGATGAGGAGAAGGTCGTTGAACATGCTCGAGACGAGCGCGATGATGCCGAGGCTCGGCTGTTCGTGGATGTAGTTTGCGAACTGCGTCGTCGCAAGCACAAAGACGATCGCGACGCACATCATTCCGAAGCTCGCGGTGAGCCGCTGTTGGCCGAGATAAAATTCGGTGAGGACGATGGCGTACATCGTCGAAATGAGGATGCCGTCCGAAAAGAGGGTGAGGATGACAAGGCACATGAGGTCGAGAACGTAAAAGACGAACTTCCCGGGGAAGGTGCGCACCCCCCAGAGCTTCAAGGCGTTCTCGGCGGTAAAAAAGAGCATGACGGGAAGGAGCACATGCCAACCGACGACCCCCGCGATGTAGCGGTCGTCGTAGTTGTTTGCCATGACAAGCAGCTCCGCAAGGATGAGGAGCCCGAAGATGATGTACTTCCCGTATTTGACGAGCCCCGCGGCCGCGACCTCGGGTTCGGTCATGCGAAGAGGCCCTTCCCGCCGATCGCTCATGGGATCCTCCTTTCGTCGACTATGGCGTCGATGTCGTAGCTCAGCCTGTATTCGGCAAGTTTCCCCGAGACGAAATAGCTGAACGTCGAATCGTCCTTTCCGAGGATGATATGGTCGTAAAAGTGCACGTTGTGAAGGGAACAGAGAAGGAGCATGCGCACGGTGAATGCGTTGTCCGCCGCCGAGGGAGCCGCGGTGGTCTTGGGATGGTTGTGCGCCACGACGACCGCGACGGGAGTTTCCGTCACGAGGATGCGGCCGATCTCTTCGGGTCGGACGCTGACCTCGTCGAGCTGCTCTGTCGAAAAGCCCTTGACGAAGTACACCTTCCCCGCGCCGTCGAGGCAGTAGAGCTCCATGGCCTCGAGCTTCCTGTCGGGGAAGCGGTCCTTGAGGAACTCCGAAAAGGCGCGGAGGTTGTAATAGTGCCGATCGTCGTCCGTCCTGATGCGGGTGTCTATCGCCGAGACGCGGCCGATGGCGTTCCCGATGCACTTCAAGTAGGTCGCGGTCGCCGCGCCGACCCCCTCCACGCCCACGAGCTGTTCGTGGCTCGCCGAAAAAACGCCGCCAAGGGAGCCGAACGCCTCGATGAGCTTGTGGGCGACGGGATTGGTGTTGGCGCGGGGAATGACGTTGTAGAGCAGGATCTCGAGGAGTTCATGGTCCTGAAGCGTCCCCAACTCCGTTCGGGCGCGCTGCATCATACGCATTCTGTGACCTTCGTGCATTCTTTTCACCCTCTTTCCTATCATTGTAGCATATTTTTTTAGGTTTTGCACGAAAAACGGACGTGTTTTGTAATTTTTTTTCCTTTCGTCGATTTCGTCAACAATCAATTGACGGACTGCGTCGATTCTGTTACAATGTGTTTAACATTACAAAGGGGGTAATTTTCCCGTGACCGATTATGTAGAGGGTGCCATACAGAGCATCGCAGAGAGCATCCGCTTCGACTCTTCCCTCCAAAAAGCAACTGTGGGCGCACCCTTCGGAAAGGGCGCACACGACTGTCTCGTCCACTTCCTCTCCCTTGCGGAGAGCTTGGGCTTCGAGACGCACAACTACGACGGCTACGTCGGCGAAGTCCTCTTCGGGACCGGCCCCGAAGAATTCGCCATTTTGTGCCATCTCGACGTCGTCCCCGCGGGCGACGGCTGGAAAAGGGATCCCTTCGGCGGGATCATCGAGGGCGGAAAGATCTGGGGCAGAGGCGCGATCGACGACAAGGGCCCCGCGATCTGCTGTCTGTATGCCCTCAAAAAGCTCAAAGACGAAGGGTTTGTTCCCTCCAAGAAGATCAAGCTGATCGTCGGCTGCAACGAAGAGAACGGCTGGGAGTGCATCGAGCACTACGAGGAGGTGGCAAGTCTCCCCGAAGTCGGCTTCTCGCCCGACGCCGATTTCCCCGTCATCTATGCGGAGAAGGGAATTTTGCATGTCCGCCTCCACTTCCCCATCGAACGGGCGCCCTTCCTCTTCCTCGAGGGCGGAGAAGTCGCCAACATGGTGTGCGACCATTGCGAGGCGACCCCCCGCACGCTCACCCTCACGCGGGCACGCGCTTTGAACCTCGAGACGACCGCAAAGAAGATCATCGCCCACGGCAAGAGCGCCCACGGTTCCACCCCCGAAAAGGGCGTGAATGCGATCCTGCCCGTCCTCCGCTTCTTCGAGCCCAAGAGCCCCGAAGTCCGCTACATTCTCGAATGCCTCTTCGAGGACCGCTACGGGCTCACCAAGCTCTCGGACGAGACGGGGCACCTCACCATCTCTCCCAACATCATCAAATTCCGCAAGCATGAGCTGCAGATCGTGTGCGATATCCGCTATCCCGCGACCAAGCGCGTCGAGGAAGTGCACGAACTTCTGCGCCTCTTCGGGGTGAAGTACGAGACCCTCCGCCATCAGGAGCCCCTCATGCAGGATAAGGACGGCGAACTCGTTCAGACTCTCCTCTCCGTCTATAAGGAATGCACGGGCAAGCGCGCAAAGCCGGTCGCGATCGGCGGCGGAACGTACGCGCGGGCGCTCAAATGCGGCGTGGGCTTCGGGCCCGAGATGCCGGGCGACCCGCCCCTTGCGCACCAACCGAACGAGTACATCACTTTCCCCCGCATCGAGCTCCTCCTCAAGATCTACAGGGATGCGATCGAAGCGCTCACCAAATAAAATTTGCGCACCGTACCCGCGGGTACGGTGCGCTTTTTTCTTGCGGCGCCCTCTTCGGGGCGCCGCATTTTTACAGTTTTTCGAGAACGAGGGTAACGCGGTCGCCGTTGATGTCGAGCTCCTTTTCGAAGCCGTTTCCCGCCCCCATTACGATCTTTTCGGCGAGAACGTCCCCCTTGAAGGCGCCGCGGGCAAGCATGCGCGCCGCCCTGCCTTCGGCGAAGGGAACATACACCGCGATGCGGTCGGTCACGGCAAAGCCCGCTTCCTTTCGCATCGTCTGGATGCGCGAGACGAGCTCCCGCTCCGTCCCCTCGTCGAGAAGTTCTTCGTCGAGGCGGACGTCGAGCGCGACGGTGATCCCGCCGCCCTGCGCCGTCGCATAGCCCTCCGCGGAGGAGGTGAAGATTTGAAGGTCCTCTTCGAGGAGCGTGACGGGCCCGTCGAGGTCGACGGTGAACGACCCCTCCTCCCGCACCGCCGAAACGACGGCACGCGCGTCGCAATTCGTCAAAAATTCGGTGATCGCGCGAAGCTTTTTTCCGTACTTGGGGCCGAGGGTGCGGAGCTGCGGCTTGAGGGAGTAGCGGACGAGGTCCTCCGCCCCGCCGACAAGGCGCATCTTCTTGACGTTGAGCTCGTCGAGAATGACGTCCTCGAGCCCGTCGAGGGCGAGTTTTCTGTCGCAGGCGACGAGCATTTCGGACAGCGGCTGACGGTTCTTGACCGACGCCCCGTTGCGGGCGCTGCGGCCGAGTTCGACGACCTTCAACACCTCCTCCATCCCCTCCTCGAGAGCGGGGTCGATGCGGGATGCGTCCGCCGCGGGATAGTCGCAGAGGTGGACGGACTTCGGCGCCTCGGGGAAGAAGGCGGGAACGAGGTTCCCATACATCATCTCCGCCATGAAGGGGGTGTAGGGCGCGATGAGCTTGGAAAGCGTCACGAGCACCGTGTAGAGGGTGGTGTACGCGGCCGCCTTGTCCGCCGTCATCCCCTCTCCCCAGTAGCGGTCGCGGCCGCGGCGCACATACCAGTTGGAGAGTTCGTCCGAGAAGTCCTGAATGGCGCGGGCGCTGTCCGTAATGTTGTAGACGGAGAGCATCTTGTCGACGTCGCGGACAAGGGTATTGAGTTTGGAGAGCACCCACTTATCCATGCGGGTGAGGGTACAGCTCTCGAGGGAATACTTCGAGGGATCGTACCCGTCGATCTCCGCATACAGGGTGAAGAAGGCGTAGGAATTCCAGAGGGTCCCCTGAAATTTGCGCTGGCTCTCGGAGACGGCGTCGGCGCCGAACCTCGAGGGGATCCACGGGGCGCTGTTGGTGTAGAAGTACCAGCGCACGGCGTCCGCCCCCTGCTTGTCGAGGACGGTCCACGGGTCGACGACGTTGCCCTTGTGCTTGCTCATCTTCACGCCGTTCGCGTCGTTGACGTGGCCGAGGACGATGCACGTCTTGAAGGGGGCACGGTCGAAGAGAATGGTCGAGATGACGAGGAGCACATAGAACCAGCCCCGCGTCTGATCGACGGCCTCGGAGATGAAGTCGGCGGGGAAGGTCTCCTCGAAGAGGTCCTTATTTTCGAAGGGATAGTGGTACTGCGCGAAGGGCATCGACCCCGAATCGAACCAACAGTCGATGACTTCGGGCGTGCGCTTCATGCGTCCCCCGCACCTCGGACAGGTACAGGTGAGGGAATCGAGGTAAGGCCGGTGGAGTTCGATCGAAGCGGGCGCCCCCGTCTTTTCGGAGAGCTCGGCGCGGGAGCCGATGACCTCGAGCGTGCCGCAGTCGGGGCACACCCACACGGGAAGCGGCGTCCCCCAATAGCGGTCGCGGGAGAGCCCCCAGTCGATGACGTTTTCGAGGAAGTTCCCCATTCTGCCGTCGCGGATGGTCTCGGGGATCCAGTTGACCGAGCGGTTGTTCTCGATGAGGCGCTCCTTCACCTTCGTCACCTCGACGAACCAGCTCGCACGGGCGTAATAGAGGAGGGGCGTATCGCACCGCCAACAGAAGGGATAGCTGTGCTCGAAGGGAAGTTTCTTGAAGAGAAGCCCCCTCTCTTTGAGCATGCCGAGGATGACGGGATCGGCCTTCTTCGCAAAGAGACCGCTGAGCTCGGGGCAGCGTCCGTCGAAACAGCCGCGCTCGTTGACGAGCTGCACGAAGGGCAAATTGTACCTTTTTCCGACGCGGTAGTCGTCCTCGCCGAAGGCGGGCGCGATGTGCACGACGCCGGTGCCGTCCGTCAGGGTGACGTAGCCGTCGCAGACGACATAGTACGCCTTTTCGCGGAAGCTCCCCGCCGCGTAAGGGAAGAGGGGCTCGTACTCGGTGCCCTCATATTCCTTCCCCTTCCGCCGATCGGCGACCGTATATTCCTCGAAGAATTTGCCCGCAAGCGCCTCCGCGAGAATGTAGCGGGCGCCCTCCGCCTCGATCTCGACATAGTCCTCGTCGGGATTCATGCAGAGCGCCACGTTGGAGGGAAGGGTCCACGGCGTCGTCGTCCATGCGAGGATGAAGGTGTTCTCCCTCCCCTTTACCTTGAACCGTGCGACGGCGGAAGTCTCCTTGACGTCTTTATAGCCCTGCGCGACCTCGTGCGAGGAGAGCGCCGTGCCGCAGCGGGGGCAATAGGGAACGATCTTGTGCCCCTTGTAGAGGAGCCCCTTTTTGTGGATCTCCTTGATCGCCCACCAGACCGACTCGATATAGTCGTCGTGATAGGTGACATAGGGGTGATCCATATCCACCCAGTAGCCGACGCGGTCGGACATCTTCTCCCATTCGCTCTGATATTTCCAGACCGATTCCTTGCACTTGCCGATAAAGGGTTCGATGCCGTACCGTTCGATATCCTGTTTCCCGTCCATGCCGAGAGCGCGTTCGACCTCGAGCTCGACGGGCAGCCCGTGGGTGTCCCATCCCGCCTTCCGAAGAACGTGCCTTCCTTTCATCGTCTGATACCGCGGGACGATATCCTTCATGACGCGGGTGAGAATGTGCCCGATGTGCGGCTTGCCGTTGGCGGTGGGCGGACCGTCGAAGAAGGAGAATTCCTCTCCCCCCTCGTTCTTTTCGACCGACTGTTCGAAGATGCGGTTGCGCTTCCAGAAGTCGACGATCTCCTTCTCCCTCTCGACAAAATCGAGCGATGTGTCTACTTTTCGATACATATTCTACTCCTTGGTTTTCGTCTCGGATCTCTTTTCAAACAAAATACGCCTCCGCGTTTCGGAATACGCGAAGGCATATCGACCACCAAAACAAACTGACATTTGCCGCGGGGATAACGGGCCGCGAGGCCGTGCGGAGTTACTCAAAGTTCTCCCCGCAAGCTCGAAGGGGATACCCTCTCCGCGCCGCTGCCCCGCTCACACCTTAAGGGGCTCTCTGAAAGCGGTTTTCCGAAGAGGACGTGTCCTTCGTCAACGCCGAAATGCAATTTTCTCAATTATACCGCCTCGGTCCGAAAAAGTAAAGCGTTTTTTACATATTGTCGATGATCTCTTTGCGTTTTGCGGCGTATTCTTCCTCGGTGAGGTACCCCTTTTCGTAGAGGGAGTTGAGCTCGTCGAGCTTCTCCTCGGCGCTCTTCCCCGCAGGGGCGGGCGCGGGAGCGGGGGCGAAGGGATCTTCCTCCGCCTTGGCGTCGATGAGGTCGACGTCGCCGTCGGTGAGTTTGTCGACGTCCCCCTTCATCCACAGTTCGAGCTCCTTCCGCCGCGACGTCTGAAGGAGAATGCTTGCCGCGACGGCAAGCGCCGCCGCCGTGAGGATCGCGGGCACCCACAGGGCGGGATTCGTGATGGGCGGGCAGACAAACCCGCCGCCCTCCGAGGGGGAAGCGATCGCCCCGAAGAAGGCGACGACGAGCCACGAAAACCAAATGTCGAGGTACAGCCCCGCAACGTATGCGATGCAGCGCAGCGGAAGATAGTTCTTGCCGTAGCGGAGCGTCGTCACCGCGATCGCCGTCGCGACCCCCGCCTGCACGGTGAGCACGATCGCAAATTCGAGGAAGGTGAAGCTCCCGCGCTTGACATCTTCCCCTTGGATGAGTTTCAAAATGACCCCGTCGCCGATGACGAACACGGCGATCACCCACATGACGGTGCAGAGGGCGATGATGCCGAAAAAGGTGTAGATGACGGTCTTATGCCATGCGGGAACGTTTTCGCCCCTTGCAAGGAGACGGCGGTCGCGCTCGGCCTGCGTGATCCACGGCAGAGAGACCCACCCGCCGAGGCAGAGGGCAAGCACCAAAAAGACAAATTTGAACAGCCAAGGTTTGCGGAGCGACTCCGTTACCAGTCCGATGACGCCGAGAATGACCGCAAGCACACACGCAAAGATCACGCAGATCTGCACCGCACGGTATGCCTTAGAGCGATGTTTGCGCATCTGGCGCATTGCCTGACGGGACTGCTCGTTCATCGCATATCCCCCTCTCCACCTTGCCATACTTTCCTCCCTTTTGCCGAATGGCAAAACTTTTGCTTGACCTTATTATATCCGTCTTTCCCCCTTTCTGTCAAGAGGGAGAAGAAATTTTCCCCGCGCGGGAGGCCCTTTCGGGGGCGAATTTTGCCGAATTTTGCGATTTTTCCCCGCTTAATTCTCTTTCGAAAGCAAAAAGGAGCGCAAACCGCGCTCCCGTGCTTCCGTTTCGGAAAATCGTCCTGTCAGAAACTTTGCAAAAGTACGTTTCTCACGTCGTTTTCGTCCATGACCTTATAGCCCCCGTCCATGATGAGGGTGCTCTTTACCATGCCGTCGAGCATTTCCCGCGTCGCGCCGAGGTCGGTGATGTTCATCACGAGACCGAGTTTTTGCATCCATGCCTGCATCCTTCGAAGCCCCTCGCGGGCGACTTCCTCCTGCGGCTTTCCCGCGGGATCGACGCCCCAGACGTTTTCCGCATAGCGGGCGAACTTCGCCGTCCCGTACGGGAGGAGAAAGTTATAGTAGGGCACGGTAACGGCGGCAAGCGTCATGCCGTGGGTGGCGTCGGTATGGGCGGCGACCGCCTGCCCGAGCATGTGCACCATCCAGTCGGTCGTCTTGCCCTTGGCGATGAGGGTGTTGAGCGCCCACGTCGCCGTCCACATGATGTTGCTCCGCGCCTCGTAGTCGAGGGGGTTTTCTATGGCGATATCCGCGCTCCTTATGAGGGAGCGGAGTAGGCCTTCGGAGAGGTAATCGCTCGTGTTGTCGTCCGTCCCCGAAAAGTACTGTTCCAAAATATGGGACATGATATCGTAGATGCCCGAGACCATCTGATAGCGGGGGACGGTATAAGTAAATTCGGGATTGAGGATGGAAAACTTGGGGAAAACTTCCTCTCCGAACACATGGCCGATCTTGAGCTTTTGCGCGTGGTTGGTGATGACGGAACCGCCGTTCATTTCGCTCCCCGTGCCGACCATGGTGAGAACGCACCCGACGGGGATGATCTCGCAGCTCGGCTCTTCGAAGCGGATGAAGTACTTCTCCCACGCGTCCTCCTCGCAATGGACGGAGACGGAGACCGCCTTGGCGTAATCGCAGACCGAACCTCCGCCGACCGCCAAAATGAGGTCGGCTTTCGCCGCCCGCGCCCGCTCGATCCCCTCGCACACCTTCGCGTAGGAGGGATTGGGCATCACGCCGCCGTCCTCAAAGATCTCCTTTCGGCACGCCTTAAGGAGGGCGACGACCGCATCGTAGATCCCGTTCTTCTTGATCGAACCGCCGCCGTAGACCAAAAGGACGTTCTTCCCGTACTTCGGGAGCTCTTCCTTTAAGCCCTCGAGCGCGTCTTTTCCGAAATAGAGCTTGGTGGGATTGCAATAGGTGAAATTTCCGATCATTTCTCTTCTCCTTTCGAGATTATTTGCGGAGTTGCCTCCGCGGCGTTACGCAAATACGGGGGGTATGTATGCGAAACCGCCCGTTTCTCCCTTTCTTTCGTGCCGACGGGAACAGGATAGCGCAATCCGCCCGAAATGTCAAGCGATTTTTTAAGCGGAGAGAAAAAGAGCGCCGTCTGCGCCCTTTCGTTCTTTTCCGAGTGTGCCTCTTTCAGCCGAAGATCCCCTTCCGCGGACGGACGGCGCGGACGACAAAGCCCGCGTCCTCCAAACAAGCCGCAAGTTCGCCGTCGGAAAGCACGCTCTCCACGAACACCGTGTTCCGTTTATAATTTGCCTTGGCGCCCGTGACGCCGTCCAAAAGGAGGAGCTTCTTTTCCGCACGCTCCGCACAGCGCTTGCAGCAAAGATCCTCCACTTCAATGACTTTCTTCATCCCCGCGATTATAGCACTGAGCGGCGGGTTTGTAAACAAATTTCGGGGGAAATTGTAAAAGTTTTTAACGCTCTCATAAATTTCGCAAAAAATCGCTTGCTTTTTCTTCCGTGCGCGAATATACTTATAGTCAAGCATTTTTCGGAGGCCGTATGCGTATTCTTGCCATCAACGATATCTCCTGCACGGGGAAATGTTCCCTCACAGTGGCGCTTCCCGTGCTCTCCGCTTGCGGGGCGACGGTCGATATCCTCCCCACAGCCCTTCTCTCCACCCATACGGGCGGATTCACGGGATATACCTTCCTCCCCCTCGACGGGGAGATGGAGAAGATCTTCGAGCACTGGTCTACCCTCCCCCTCTCGTACGACGTCGTCTACAGCGGCTACCTCGGCAGCCGCGCCCAGATCGAGTTCGTGAAAAAGGTCAAGGACCGCTTTTTGAAGGCGGACGGGAAATTCGTCGTCGATCCCGTCCTCGGCGACAACTTCACCTTCTACAAGGGCTTCGACGAAGCGTTCGCGGCGGGGATGCGTTCCCTCTGCGCCGAGGCCGACTACATCCTCCCCAACGAGACGGAGAGCTTCCTTTTGACGGGGGAGCGGGACTTCTCGAAGGCGCTTGAAAAACTCTCGGAAATCTGCCCCCATCCCATCATTACGGGCGCTTCCGCCCCCGACGGATACTTCCTCTACTACGAGGACGGCGGCGAAAAACGCATGCCGCTCGAGAAGGTCGAGGGCTCCTTCCACGGTGCGGGAGACGTGTTCGCCTCCGCCTTCGCGGGGTGCATCGCCAACGGGCTTCCCCTAAAGGAAGCGCTTTCGCTCACCGCGGAGTTCTGCTATAGGGCCATCCTTCGGACGGAAAAGGAAGTCCCCGATAAGAAGTACGGAATGAACTATGAGCGCGAACTCTACCTTCTCACCGACGCTTTCAAGGGGCGCTGATCTTTCCGAAAATTTCCGCAAAAAATCTGCGTTCGTTCGGTTGCCATTTCGTGCGCGCTCTGCTATAATAAGGATGACACCTGCAGTGTACGGAGTTCGGAAAAAACGGAATCCACAGAGTTCTTTCGGGAGCGTCTGTCGGAGGGGATAGGCAAGGTCTGTACGAGAATACGGAAAGTCTGATGCCCTTCCGCCGCGCACCCACCTGCGAGAAGCGGGTTCATCCTTTTTCGTTCTGCGGCACAGGCGGATGTCTTTTTTTGTCCCGCGAAAAATTTTTTCCGATTCCCGCACAAAAATTGTTGCAAGTTCGCGCGGAATATGGTATAATCATCAAGCTTGTAGCGTTTCACGCGGTCCCGCGTAAGCAACAAGCAAAGCGCAAACGGCCTTAGGGAAAGTTGAAGCGGCCTTGTGGTCAAGCGGTTAAGACGGCGCCCT
>CANQQM010000021.1 GCA_947626005.1 uncultured Clostridia bacterium | reverse complement strand
GTGGGCAACTGGGCACAGGACAACGGAATGGTCTTTACTCAGGACTAACTCCGCGGAGGAAACAGAATATCAAGGCAGGGTTTTCGTTATCTGTCTTACAAAAGAGGTTATTTGCCGTTGGCTTGGCGATAACCTTTCTTTTTTGCATTTTTTTGGGTCGGTTCTTCTATATCCAGCTCATTTGGGAGGACGAACTGCACTATTTGGCTCTCGACCAATGGACGCGCGAGATCCCCGTCAACGCGGGCCGCGGCAAGATCTTCGACCGAAACGGGGAACTCCTTGCGGGGAACACCCCCGAATACGCCGTCTACGCACGCGCAAGCGCGGTGGAAAACGCCGAAGAGGGGGCGCGCTTCCTCTCGGACGCTCTCGGCGAACCCTATGAGGAAGTCTTAAATAAGCTCACCGACCGCACCCGCTCGGAGATCGTGCTCGCAAGGCAAACGCCCAAGTCTGTCGTCGAGGAGATCGCAAAACAGGAAATTTCGGGCGTCTACTACGCCCGAAACGACGCCCGCGTCTATCCCTACGGAGCGCTTGCGAGCCAGCTTGTCGGCTTCACCGCCTTCGACCGCTCGGGCGCGACGGGCATCGAGAAGTACTACGACGCCTACCTTGCGGGGGAGAAGGGGGAGATCCTCTTCGAGACCGACCTCGTCGGCGTCGACCTCGAGGGGGCGACGGCGGCATACCTCCCCGCGACGGACGGGCTCAACGTCCGCCTCACGGTCGATTACCGCATTCAGGCGCTTGCGGAGGAGGTGATGGGGCGGACCTACCGCGAGTGCAGTGCCCTTGCCGCAAGGGCGATCGTCCTCGATCCCACCGATTTTTCCGTCCTCGCGATGGTCAATCTGCCCTCGTACGACCTCAACGACATCCCGCGGAACGACCTCGATACCTTGAACGCGCTCTCCCGCAACCGCCTTGTCTCCGACGTCTACGAACCGGGTTCGACCTTCAAGATCGTCACGGCGGCCGCCGACCTCGAGGAATATCTCAAGGGGAATCCGAATGCGCTCTCCGACCGCCATGTGTTCCCGAGTGCGCGGACGCGCGTCGTCGACGGAACGACCATCCGCTGCTGGAGCGACCATAAAAACGGCAAACACGCCAATCAGACCCTCGCCGAGGCCCTCAACAACAGCTGCAATCCCTGTTTTGTCGACATCGCGCTCTCCCTCGGGAAGGAGACCTTCTACGACTATCTTGCCGCCTTTCGGTTCGGTCGGGCGACGGGGATCGACTTCTCGGGGGAGGCGATCGGCATGCTCCTCCCCGAAGCGACTCTCCGAGACTGCGACTTTGCGCGGGTGGGGTTCGGACAGTCGATCGCGGTCACGCCGCTTCAGCTTGCCTGCGCCGCTGCGTCTGCCGTAAACGGCGGGAAGTATTACCGCCCCCGCCTCGTCGAGGAGATCTTTTCAAACGACGGCTCCGTCCGCGAAAAGTTCAAGCCCGCCCTTCTCGGAGAGACGGTAAGTAAAGAGGCGTCGGCGCTCCTTTCCTCCATGCTCGAAGGGGTGGTGCGGGACGGAAGCGGGAAGAAGGCGTACATCGAGGGCTACCGCGTCGCGGGCAAGACGGGCACCGCGCAAAAGTACGAAAACGGGCAGATCGCGCAGGGGAAGTACGTCTCCTCCTTTGTGGGATATTTCCCCGCCGATGCACCCGAATATCTTGCGCTCGTCATCGTCGACGAACCGCAGGGGAGCTACTACGGGAGCACCGTCGCGGCCCCCTGTGCGCGGGAGATCTTCGAGGGCATCATCAAAATCATGGACATCAAACCGGAGGTCGGCGTATGAAACTTTCCACGCTTGCGAAGGAGCTTACCGAGGCGAAATTGAGCGGCGATGCGGACATCCGCACCCTCTGCGCGGACAGCCGTGTCGCGGGGGAGGGGGACCTCTTCTTCTGCTTTTCGGGCACGCATGAGGATTCCCATCCCTATGCGCGGGAGGCGGAGGCGCGGGGCGCGGCGGCGATCGTATGCGAAAAGGATACGGGAGTTTGCTGTCCGCAGCTCTTTGTTCCCGACGGAAGGGAGGCGATGGCGCGGATCGCGGCCGCTTTCTACGGCCATCCCGAGCGCAAACTCCGCACCGTCGGCGTCACGGGGACGAACGGAAAGACGACGGTGACGCACATGATCGCAAACATCCTCGAAGCGGCGGGGAGGAGGGCGGGGCTCGTCGGTACCCTCGGCGCACGGTACGGGGACGTTGTTCTCGCGCCCGAACTCACGACGCCCGACCCCATTTCCCTCTTTTCCCTCCTTTCGGACATGCGGGAGGCGGGGGTGGAGGTCGTCGCGGCGGAGATCTCCGCGCACGCTCTCGCCCTCAAAAAGACGGGGCCGATCTGCTTCGACGTCGGCGTTTTCACCAATCTGACGCAGGACCACCTCGACTTTTTCGGGGACATGCAGTCGTACGGAGAGGCGAAAAAGCTGCTCTTTACCCCCGAAAAGTGCCGCTTTGCCGTTCTCAACGCCGACGACGGCTTTTCGCGGGAACTCGAGGCGGGCGGCGTCGCGTCCACGACGTACGGCCTTACGACCCCCGCCGACTGCTTTGCGATCGTCGAGAGCGAAACGCTTTGCGGGAGCGACCTTCTCCTCAACCTCGAGGACGAGCTCATCGAAGCCGAACTTCGCATGACGGGGCAATTCAACGTTCTCAACGCCTTAGCGGCGGCATGCGCGGCGAAGCGCCTCGGCGCGACGGCGGAGGCGATCGCGGAGGGACTTCGGAAAACCCGCGTCGACGGGCGGCTCGAGCGGGTGGGGAGCTTTCGCGGCGGAGAGATCTTCGTCGACTTCGCCCATACGCCCGACGGGCTCGAAAAGAGCATTTCCGCCCTTCGGCCGCACTGCACGGGGAAGCTCACCGTCCTCTTCGGCTGCGGCGGCAACCGCGACCGCGGCAAACGGCCGAAAATGGGCGAATGCGCCGCGCGGCTTGCGGACTTTTGCGTCATAACGTCGGACAACCCGCGCTACGAGGACCCCGCGGAGATCATTTTCGAGATCGCGTCGGGCATCCCTTCGGGGAGGGAGTACGTATGCATCGAGGAGCGGGAAGCTGCGACCCGCTACGCCCTTTCCCGTCTCGGGAAGGGGGACGTCCTCCTCGTTGCGGGGAAGGGCGGGGAGAAGACGCAGGAGATCATGGGAATAAAGTACGATTATAACGACAAAGCTGTGATCGGAGCCATTCTCGAAAGTCTATGATGCGTGAGATCCTTTTTACCCTCCTTTTCTCCTTTGCGCTTTCCGTACTCTTCGTCGCCGCGTCGATCCCGCTTCTCCGCCGCATCGGCGCGGGGCAGAACATCCTCGTCTACGTCAAGGAGCATAAATTCAAGAGCGGGACGCCGACGATGGGCGGGCTTGCCTTTGTCGCCGCGGCGGTCATTGCCGCGGCCGCCGTCGGCGCGTTCGACAATAAACCCGCCCTCGTCGCCCTCAGCGTAGGGCTCGGTTATCTTGCCGTCGGCTTTCTCGACGACCTTCTCAAAAAACTGCGGGGAAGCAACCTCGGTCTGCGCCCATACCAGAAGATCCTCTTCCAGCTCGCCGTCGCCGTGACGGCGGGCGTCTATTGCTGCCTCGAAGGGCTCACGATCCTCAGAATTCCCTATACGCGGCTCTCCTTCGACATCGGATGGTGGATGCTCCCGCTCGGCGTCTTTGTCTTTGTCGCGACGGTCAACGGCGTCAACCTCACCGACGGGCTCGACGGCCTTGCGGGGTCGGTCTCCGCCTTTTTCTTCCTCATTTTGGGTGCACTCCTTTGCTTGCAGGGGGAGAAGGGGACGCTCCTTTCCTTTGCGCTTGTCGGGGCGCTTGCGGGGTATCTCGTTTTCAATACCAACCGCGCAAGCATCTTCATGGGGGACACGGGGTCGCTCTCCCTCGGCGGATTCGCCGCGAGCATCGCGCTCTTTTCGGGGAACGCCCTTGCGATCCCCATCGTCGGCGGCGCATTTGTACTTTCAAGCATAACTGTCATTCTTCAGGTAATATACTATAAAAAAACGGGCAAACGGATCTTTCGGATGGCCCCCGTCCATCACCATTTTCAGGAGAAGGGCTATTCGGAGGGGAAGATCTCCTACGTCTATGCCATCCTGACGGCGGTGGCGGGCGCAACTCTCCTCTTTCCGTTCGTCTGATCCCCGCTTTCCGCGGGGAAAAGGAGCAAAGTATGTTATTTGAACGGCAGACCTTTCTCGTCGCGGGCTTGTCCAGATCGGGGATCGCCGCGGCGGAATTCCTTCTTCAAAGAGGAGCGGGCGTCTATCTCTACGACGACGTGGAGGATTCGAACGTGCTTGCGGCAGAGGGGAGGCTTACCTCTCTCGGTGCGGTCGCGGTCGCGAAGAACGAACTCGAGGAGAAGTCGGAGCGCTGCGATATCCTCGTTCTCAGCCCCGGGATCCCCGTGGACCATCCGCTTCCCGTCTCCTTCCGCCGTGCGGGGAAGCGCATCATCGGCGAGAGCGAACTCGGCGCCCTGTCCCTTCGCTGTCCCGTCATTGCCGTCACGGGGACGAACGGGAAAACGACCACCGTCTCGATGATCGAGAGCATCTTCAAAGGGGCGGGGAAGAACGCCATCGCCTGCGGAAACGTCGGCCGCCCGATCACTTCCTGCGTCGAAGAACTCGGCGAGGACGGTATCGCGGTCGCGGAGATCTCTTCGTTCCAGCTCGAGACGCTCTCCTCCCTTCGGCCGCACGTCGCCGTCGTCCTCAACGTGACGGAGGACCACTTGAACCGCCACTATACGGTGGAAAACTACGTCTACTTAAAGTCCCGCATCCTCAAAAACAGCAACGAGAGCGAATACGCCGTCCTCAATTACGACGACCCGACCTCCCGCACCTTTGCCGAAAAGACGAAGGCGAAAGTCGTCTGGTTCTCCCTTAAGGAGAAGGTCTCGGGCGGCTATCTTTCGGACGGATTTTTCTGTTATCAGGGGGAGAAGATCTTCCCCGCGGAGGAACTTTCCGTAGACGGCGACCACAACCGCTCCAACGCGCTTGCGGCGATTTGCGCCGCCAAACTGTTCGGCGTCGGAAACGCCTACATCACGGCGGCGCTCAAGAATTTCCGCGGCGTCCGTCACCGCCTTCAGAAGATCGGGGAGCTCAACGGGATCAGCTTCCTCGACGATTCCAAGGCGACCAACGTCGATTCGGCGGTCAAGGCGGTCGCAAGCGTCAAAGGGGAGAGCGTCATCCTCCTCGGCGGAAAGGATAAGGGGTATTCCTACGAACCGCTCTTCGATGCGATCAAAAATTCGGGTGTCGTGCATGCGGTCATCTACGGCGAGAACGCCTTCCGCATTTTGAATGCCGCCCTGAAGCGCGGTTACACCTCGGTCACCCTCTGCCGTCCCTTCGACATGGCGGTGCGCGTCGCCTATCTCACGGCGAAGAGGGGACAGAACGTGCTTCTCTCTCCCGCCTCCGCAAGTTTCGACGCCTTCCGCAGCTACGAAGAGCGGGGAGAACGGTTTGCGGAGCTTCTCGAAGAGTTCCGTGAGGAAGCGGAACGCGCCGCGCGGGAGGAAGTTGCGGTCGGGGGTGAGGCGGTTGAGAGCGAATAGCTTGAAAAAGGCGGGGAAGGGGGATCTCCTCTTCCTCGCTTGCGTAATTCTGCTTGCGGCGTACGGGGTCGTGTGCGTGTATTCCGCGAGCTGTTACAATGCGGAAGTGCAATACGGCGACGCCGCCTATTTTTTCAAAAAGCAGCTTGTCGGCTTCTGCATCGGCCTCGTCGCGATCGCCCTCATCGCCTGTTTCGATTGCCGAAAACTGCAAAAATTCGGACCCGCTGCGCTCTTTGTGAGCATCCTTCTCCTCGTCCTCGTCTTTCTCCCGGGGGTAGGGAAGAGCAACTACGGCGCGACCCGCTGGATCGGCTTCGGCGCATTCACCGTTCAGCCCTCGGAGCTCGCAAAATACGGCTTTATCCTCTTCACCGCGGGCTATTTTGCGAAAAAACCCGAACGCACACGCGGATTTTTCGGCATTCTTCCCGTCCTCCTTGCGGGGGGTGCGATCGCCGTCCTCATTCTCCTCGAGCCCAATATGTCGATGACGATGTGCGTCGCCGCGCTCCTTGTCGGCATGCTCTTCCTCGGCGGCGCAGACCTCAAAGTTCTTGCCGCGATCTGCATTCCCGCCCTCTTTGCCGTGCCCGTTTTGATCCTCGCCGAGCCCTACCGCCTCCGCCGTCTTTCGGCGTTCATGGACCCTTGGGCGTCCCCGAAGGAGGAGGGGTATCAGCTCATCCAGTCGCTCTATGCGCTCGGGAACGGCAAACTCGTCGGAACGGGCCTCTTCCGTTCCCGACAAAAGTATCGCTTTCTGCCTTTTTCGGAGAGCGACTTCATCCTCTCCGTCATCGCGGAGGAGACGGGCTTTTTGGGGGTCGTCCTCCTCTTTGCCGCCATCGGATTTATTATTTATCGGGGATTCCGCATCGCCAACGCCTGCGAAGACCTCTATTCCTATCTCCTCGTCTCGGGCATCGTCCTTGCATTTGCCGCCTCGTCGACGCTCAACGCGCTCGTCGTCAGCGGCTGTATTCCGCCGACGGGGCTTCCTCTTCCGCTCATTTCCGCGGGGAACACCTCTCTCATTGTCACAATGGCGGGAATGGGCATCGTCTACTCCGTCTCGAGGCACACCCAAGGAGGGAAGTTCATAAGATATACTAAATAAAATGCGGACGCCCGAGCATCGGGCTTTTCCGTATTTTCCGAAATACGAGAGGAGAGACCTATGGACAAATTTATGATAGAAGGGGGGGAGCGGCTCTTCGGAAGCATTCGCGCACAGTCCGCGAAGAATTCCGTCTTGCCGCTTCTTGCCGCTTCTGTTCTTACCGACCGCGTCGTGACCATCCGGGAGATCCCGCCCATCTCCGACGTCACCTGCATGGCGCAGATCTTGCGCGAACTCGGCGCCGAAGTGCGGCTTAATGACGGGGCGGCCGTCATCGACAGCTCGAACGCGGGGGAACATCGCATCTCGTCGGCGCTCACGAAGGAGTTGCGCTCCTCCGTCTTTATGCTCGGATCGCTCTTGACCCGCTTCCACCGCGCCGTCACGGCGTACCCGGGCGGGTGCGACATCGGGCTCCGTCCCATCGACCTGCACCTCAACGCCTTAAAGCGGCTCGGGGTGAATATTTCCGAGCGGGACGGCTACATATTTTGCGAGTGCGACCGCCTTCGCGGCGCGGAGATCGTGCTCGACTTTCCGAGCGTCGGCGCGACGGAAAACATTCTGCTTGCCGCCGTCAAGGCGGAGGGGCGGACGGTGCTCTCGGGCGCGGCGAAGGAGCCCGAGATCGTCGACCTTCAGAATTTCCTCAACCGCATGGGCGCACGGGTGAGGGGCGCGGGCGGGGATACCATCGTCATCGAGGGGGTGAAAACGCTCGGCGGGGTCGACTATACCCCCGTCAAAGACCGCATCGAGGCGGGGACTTACCTCATTGCATGCGCCGTTTGCGGCGGAGAAGTGGAGGTCGAAGGGGTAAAACCCGAAAACGTCGGATTGCTTTTGCACAAATTGCGTGAAAACGGTTGCAAAATCCATACGAAAAATGATAAAATAAGAATAGCGAGCTACGGGCGGCTGAAATGCAACCGCAGGATCGAAACGATGCCCTTCCCGGGCTTCCCGACCGATCTTCAGGCACAGGCGACCGCGCTCAACGCGACCGCCGAGGGCGGAACGCTCGTCGTCGAAAACCTCTTCGAGACCCGCTTCAAGTATGTTCCGGAACTCATCAAGATGGGGGCAGACATCGAAGTAAGGGGCAGAACGGCGTTCGTCAGAGGGGTCCCGCGTCTCAACGGGGCGACCGTGACGGCGGGGGATCTTCGCGGCGGCGCGGCGCTTTTGCTTGCGGCGCTCGGGGCGGAGGGGACGACGGAACTTCTCGACCTTTCGCACATCGACCGCGGCTATTCCGACCCGGAGGGGAAATTAAGGGAGCTCGGGGCGCATATCCGCCGTGTGCGGATCTGAACCCGTACGGAGATACATATGAAAAAGAGGGTAGTTCTTACAACGCTTGCCGCAGTCCTGCTGCTTGCCGCCGCGATCGCGGCGGGGCTCAACGCGATCTTCACCGTGACGCACGTCCGCACTCAATTTCTCACCTATTCGGAGGAGGGGAAGAGGGAAGCGGTCGAACTTCGCGAAAAGCTCGACGAATTTATCGGCAGCAGCACGACCTTTCTCGACCTCGACGAGGTCGCGGGCGTCGTGACCCAATATCCCTGCTTCCGCGTCGACAGCATCGCAAAGAGCTTCCCCGCGACCGTCTCCCTCGAGATCTCCGAGCGGAAGGAGCGGTTTGCTTTTCGGCGGGAGGAGGGCTACGCCATCCTCGACGAGGAGGGCGTCTATCTCTATGAGAAAGCGGAGAACGTCAACCGCATTTCGGGGGAGAACATCCTCCTCGAGAACTTTCCCATCGAAGTGGGGGAAGAGGGCGTTTCGGGGGACTACTTTACGGAGCTTCTCTCCGTCATGAATACCTTCGCGGGAACCCTTCGGGAGATCCGATCGAACATCCTCTCCGTCACCCTCGTCCGCGCGACGACCAACCCCCGCGACGACTTCTTCCGCATCCAAATGCGGGAAGGGGTGGTGATCGACCTCGGGAACCCCGCCGTGAAGGCAGAGGAAAAGACGGAAAAGGCGCTTCAAAAGTATCTTTCGCTCGGCGACGAGGAGCGCATCTTCGGATTTATCACCGCCGTCGACAGCCCGACGACGGGCGAAGCGCTCGAGCCGGACTACAGCAGGGACAGCAAATTGCGTTAAAAGAGGAATTTTTTGGGAAACAGCGCCCGTTTCGGGCGCTTTTTTTGTTTCCCATGTTCGAAATATTCTAACTTTTCCTTGACACGGTATTCATCTTTTGTTATAATAGTTATACACGCGTGGGCGTAAAGAGTTGAAACACGAAAGAAATTCACTTTTTCGCCGCGCCGAAAATTCTCCGCAGTGAGAAAAGGGGAAGCGAGCGAATGGGACGCAGAAGTGTAGCCGTGCTCGACATCCGTTCGTCCGAGATCGCCGTCGTCGTCGGAGAACGGGGCGTCAACAATACCATCGTATTCAAAGCGAGCAAGACCGAACCCTACGACGGGTACGCGGACGGGGCGTTTTTCGATGCGGACAGGCTTTCCGAAGCCGTGCTCCGCGCCGTCTCCTCCGTCGAAAAAACGTGCGACGAGCATCTTCGCGAGATCGTCGTCGGCATCCCGGGGGAGTTCTGTGCCGTCATCCCGCGCGAACAGTTCGCGGGCTTTCCCAAAAAGCGCAGGATCGGCAAGCGGGAGACGGATGCGCTTTTCGAATCGGGGCGGGAGGAGCTTGCGGGCTACCGCCTTGTCCGTGCGACGAGCATGATCTACGTGACGGCGGACAACCGCCGCGTCGTTGACCCGACGGGGCTTGTCTCGACCTCTCTCCACGGCATCCTTGCCTACTTCTATTGCACCGATTACTTTGCGCGGACGGTGGAGGACATCTTCTCCAAACTTCGGATCAAAGTGAGTTATCTTCCCGCGGACTATGCGATGGCTTCCTATCTCATTCCGTCGGAAACGCGGGACGAATGCGCCCTCTTCCTCGATTCGGGATTCCTCTCGACGACGCTCTGCGTCCTTCTCGGGAACGGCGTTTTGGCACAGGAGACCTATTGGGTCGGAAAGGGGCAGATCGCCCCCCGCCTCATGGAGGAATTTTCTCTTCCCTACGATGCGGCGCTTGCCCTTCTCTCCCGCGCCAACCTATACATGAAGAGCAACGCGGGGACGACGGAGTTCATGCACCGCGGCGTCTCCTACGAAATTGACCTCGACCGCTTGGTCGACGTCGTAAAGGAGGGGCTCGACGGCATCTGCGAAGCGGTCGGCGGCTTCCTCGAGGACTGTTCGGGCAAAGAGCTCGACTTTAAGCCGCTCTATGTGACGGGGGAGGGCATCCCCGAGATCCGCGGCGCCCTCGAGCACGTTTCACGGCGGATAAACCGCGTCTGCGAACTGCTCGTTCCCGATCTTCCCTACTACAACAAACCGGAGATGAGTTCGCGCATCGCGCTCATCGACATGGCATGCGAGGACCGACTCGGCAGCGGGGTCGGATTCAAGTTTTAACGGAGGTTTAACAAATGTATAACGACAATTCGCCCTACGGAAGGGAGGGCGGCAGCTATCCGCAGGAACCTCAGCCCGAAAAGGGATACGGCGACGTCGCCTTGAACGGCATCCCCAAGATCCGCGTCATCGGCGTCGGCGGCGCGGGAAATAACGCCGTCAACCGCATGATCGACGCAAAGATCGAGAGTGCGGAATATATCGCGGTCAACACCGACGCGCAGATCCTTCTGCGCAGCAAATCCCCCGTCAAGATCCAGATCGGCGCAAAGCGCACGAAGGGCCTCGGCGCAGGGGCCGATCCCGAAGTGGGCCGCGAAGCGGCGGAGGAGAGCAAGGAAGCGCTCGCCCGTGCCATCGAAGGGACCGACCTTCTCTTCATCACCGCCGGAATGGGGGGCGGAACGGGAACGGGCGCCGCGCCCGTCATCGCGAAGATCGCGAAGGAAAAGCAGATCCTCACCGTCGCCGTCGTCACCGAGCCCTTCTCCTTCGAGGGGAAGCGGAAGATGGACAACGCCCTCCGCGGGATCGACAACCTCAAGCGCTACGTCGATACCCTCGTCATCATTCCCAATCAGAAGATCCACGACGTCGTCGATAAGAACGTTCCCTTCGACGAGGCGTTCAGCATTGCCGACGACGTACTTCGGCAGGGCATCCGCGGCATTGCCGACCTCATCGTGACGCCCGGGATCATCAACTGCGACTTCGCAGACGTCCGCACCGTGCTCAAAGACAAGGGTCTCGCGCACATGGGCGTCGGTGTGGCGAAAGGGGAGAACCGCATTGTCGAGGCGGTCAAGCACGCCGTCAATTGCCCTCTTCTCGATACGACCATCGAGGGGGCGACGGGCATCATCGTCAACATCGTCGGCGGGCCCGATCTTACCCTCGACGAAGTCTCGACGGCGATGGAACTTATCCACGGCGTCGTCGACTACAACGCTATGATCATCCCCGGCGCATGCATCGACCCGAGCATTCAGGAAGAGGTCGAGGTCACCGTCATCGCGACGGGCTTCGAATCGTCGTCGGAGGCCAATAAACCGCAGGAGACGGAGGAGAAGACGGAGGAGTCCGAAAGCGCCCCCGCGCCCCGTCCCGCAGTGCAGCCCGCTCCCGCGCCCCGTTTCACGCCCGCGGAACCGCAATATCCGCAGACGGGTTACCCGACGCAGCCGCAGGCTCCGCAGTACCCGCAGCCCTCGTATCAGCCGCAACCCGCGCCCCAGTACCCGCAGACGGGTTATCCGACGCAGCCCGCGGCGCCCCAGTACCCGCAGCCTTCGTATCAGCCGCAGACGCCGCAATATCCGCAGCCTTCGTATCAGCCGCAGACCTCGCAGTATCCGCAGACGCCCGTAGCGCCCGACTATTCCGCCCCCGCGGCGCCCACCGTGCCCGAACGCGGCGAGACGGCGGAGGAGCAGCCGCCCGAGATCGATGAGGACGACAAGTGGCCGCCCTTCCTTCGCAAGATGCTCGGAAAGAAGAAATAAGCCAAAACGGCGGAAGTTTTCCGCCGTTTTCCCATATTTTGCGGTGTAAAATGCCCGAAAAACGAAAATACTCGGTAGGGAGGAAGGTATGAGGATCGCATTTTTCGATGCAAAAGACTACGATATCCCGTCTTTTGAGCAGTACGGAAAGGGGAGCGGGATCGAATTCAAATTCTTCGAAGCAAAACTCAACGAGGACACGGCGGAGCTTGCAAGCGGCTACGACGGCGTGTGCGTGTTCGTCAACGACACCGTGAACGCCGCCGTCATCGACAAGCTCTATGCCTTGGGGATCCGCGTCATCGCCCTCCGCTGTGCGGGGTACAACAACGTCGATCTCGGCCGCTGTTTCGGCAAGATCCATGTCGTTCGTGTGCCCGCCTATTCGCCGTATGCGGTCGCGGAGCACACGATGGCGCTTCTTCTCACTTCCGTGCGCCGCATCCACAAGGCGTACAACCGCACCAAGGACTTTAACTTCTCTCTAAGCGGGCTCACGGGCTTCGACTTGCACGGAAAGACGGTGGGGGTCATCGGAACGGGGAAGATCGGCCGCATCTTTATCGACATCTGCCGCGGATTCGGGATGCGCGTCCTTGCCTACGACAAATATCCCGCCGAGGATGCGGGGATCGACTACGTCTCCCTCGACGAGCTCTTTTCGGAGAGCGACGTCATTTCGCTCCATTGCCCGCTCAGCGAAGAGACCTATCACATCATCTCGGCGGATGCCATTTCGCGGTGCAAGAAGGGGGTCATCTTCCTCAACACGTCGCGCGGGGCGCTCATCGATTCGGACGCCCTCCTCGACGGGATCAAGCGCCGTCAGGTCGGCGCGGCCTGTCTCGACGTCTATGAGGAGGAGTCGGATATCTTCTTCCGCGATTTCTCGGGGCACATTGTCGAGGACGACGTCCTCGCCCGCCTTATCTCGATGCCCAACGTCATCGTCACCTCCCATCAGGCCTTTCTCACCGAGGAGGCGCTCGGAAACATCGCCGAGACGACGGTCAAAAACCTTGTTGCCTTCCGCGACGGCCTTCCGCTCGAAAACGAGCTGTGCTACCAATGCGGCAAGGTGGACGATTGCAGGAAAACCCGCAAAAAGCGCTGTTTCTGACACAAAAAAAGAGGACCTCGTGGTCCTCATTTTTTGTGGGGTTTAGTACATTCCGCCCATGTCGCCGCCGCCCATCGGGGCTGCGGGTGCGGGAGGAGTGGGGATATCGGTGACGATGGACTCCGTCGTGAGGAGGGTCGACGCCACGGAAGCCGCGTTCTGAAGGACGGAACGGGTGACCTTCGTCGGGTCGATGATCCCGCTCTCGACCATATCCGCATAGACGTTCTTGAGTGCGTCGAAGCCGTAGGTCGCGGACTTCTTCGAGAGGATCTTGTCGACGACGACCGAACCGTCTACGCCGGCGTTCTTCGCGATCTGGCGGACAGGCTCTTCGCACGCCTTGAGGATGATCGTCGCACCCGTTTTCTCATCGCCCGAAAGGGAATCGACGAGCTTGCGGAGGGTGGGGACGCAGGAGAGAAGGGCAACGCCGCCACCGGGGACATAGCCCTCTTCGACGGCCGCACGGGTCGCCGCGAGAGCGTCGTCGATGCGGAGCTTCTTTTCTTTCATTTCGACTTCGGTCGCCGCGCCGACGTTGATGACGGCTACGCCGCCCGCGAGCTTTGCAAGGCGTTCCTGAAGTTTCTCCCGATCGTAGTCGGAGGTCGTGACTTCGATCTGGGACTTGATGGAGGCAACGCGCGCCTTGATGGCTTCCTTGTCGCCCGCGCCGTCGATGATCGTCGTGTTGTCCTTGTCGACTTTCACCTGATTGGCTCTGCCGAGCATATCGGGGGTGACGTCCTTGAACTCGTAGCCGAGGTCGGAGGAGATGACCGTACCGCCCGTCAGAACGGCGATATCTTCGAGCATTGCCTTTCTTCTGTCGCCGAACCCGGGAGCCTTCACGGCAACGCAGTTAAAGACGCCTTTGAGCTTGTTGACGATGAGTGCCGCAAGCGCGTCGCCCTCGACGTCCTCCGCGATGATAAGGAGCCGTGCACCCTGCTGGGCAAGGGGCTCGATGATGGGCAGGATCTCCTGAAGGTTGGAGATCTTCTTGTCGGTGATGAGAACGTAGGGGGAGTCGAGCACCGCTTCCATCTTATCGGTGTTCGTGACCATATAGGCGGAAGCATAGCCGCGGTCGAACTGCATGCCCTCGACGGTGGTGAGTTCGGTCGTCATGGATTTTCCCTCTTCGACGGTGATGACGCCGTCTTTGCCGACGATCTCCATCGCCTTTGCGATGAGTTCGCCGACCGTCTCGTCCCCTGCGGAGATGGAAGCGACCTGCGAGATCGCCTTCTTCCCGTCGACGGCCTTCGAGATGGAGCGCACCTTCTCAACGGCCGCTTCGACCGCCTTGTCGATGCCCTTTTTCAGAATGATGGGATTTGCGCCCGCGGCGAGGTTCTTGAGCCCTTCGCGGATGATCGCCTGCGCAAGGAGGACGGCCGTCGTCGTGCCGTCGCCCGCGACGTCGTTCGTCTTTGTCGAGACCTCTTTCACGAGCTGTGCGCCCATGTTTTCGAAGGGGTCGGAAAGTTCGATCTCTTTCGCGATCGTCACGCCGTCGTTGGTGATGAGGGGAGCGCCGAACTTCTTATCGAGAACGACGTTTCTTCCCTTGGGCCCCAAGGTGATCTTGACCGTATCCGCAAGAATGTTGACACCGGTTTCGAGCGCCTTGCGCGCCTCGTCCCCGTATTTGATCTGTTTCGCCATAATTATCTCCTTTATTCTACGATTGCGAGAATGTCGCTCTGTTTGATGATGGTGAATTCTTTGCCGTCCACCTTGAAGTCGGTGCCCGCATACTTGGAGCAGAGGACCTTATCGCCGACTTTTACCTGCATCACGATCTCCTTCCCGTCGACCACGCCGCCGGGGCCGACCGCCACGACCACGCAAGTCTGGGGCTTTTCCTGTGCGGAAGAGGGGAGAATGAAGCCGCTCTTCGTCTTTTCTTCGACCGTGACCGCCTCGACGACCACCTTGTCGAACAAGGGTTTGATGTTCATATATGACCTCCTGAAGATTTCTCTTCTATTTTATACCCGCCGATAGGGGGAAGTCAAACAAAAAAAGCGAAGAATTTTCGGAGAAATTTTCATTCTTTGTCTCTTCGCCGCGGCGGGACCTTGACAGTCCCGCCGCCGATGTGATATAATCATACTGAGGTATTCTGTTATGGATAAGTGGGATCATCGGTTCATGCAACTTACGGAACAGGTCGGCACATGGGCGAGCTGTCTCCGCCGCAAAGTGGGCGCCGTCATCGTGCGCGATAAACGCGTCATGACGACGGGCTATAACGGCGCACCCGGGGGGATCGTCTCGTGCGTCGAGCGGGGGGAATGCCTCCGCGAGAAGCTCGGGATCGAGAGCGGCACCCGCCACGAGCTCTGTTTCGCCGCACACGCCGAACAAAACGCCATCATACAGGCGGCGAAGTACGGCATCAACATCAGCGGGTCGACCCTCTACTGTACCCATCAGCCCTGCGTCATCTGCGCAAAGATGATCATCAACGCGGGGATCGTCCGCGTCGTCTATCGGGAAGGGTATCCCGACGAATTTTCCATGCAGCTCTTTGAAGAGGCGGGGACGAAGATCGAGAAGTACGAAGAGGTGGAGTAAATGCAGTTAGGGCTCTTGGAATGTAAATGCTGCGGCGCGCCCCTCACGCCCACGCCGGAGGCGATGAAGGAGCGCATCATCCGCTGCGTCCATTGCGGACACACGATGACGCTTGCAAAGGAGGACGAGGGGAAAACCGTCGACCTTCTTCGGAGCGCCGAGCTTCTCCTCGACACTTGCCGCTTCGACGAAGCGTACACCGCCTACGAAAAAGCGGCGGAGCTCGACGAAAACGAGCCGGAGGCCTATTTCGGCATGGCGCTTGCCCGCTTCAAGGTGCAGTACTTAAAGGACGAAGCGTCCGACCCTCCCCGCATGCAGCCCATCTGCCACGAGATCTCCGAGAAGCAGTTCTCGGACGATACAAATTATCTTCGGGCGCTGCGCGTCGCGAATATCCCCCAAAAGAGGGCATACCGCGAGAAGGCGGGGGAGATCGACGAGATCCGCGACCGCTTCTACGCCCTTCGCGACGAGGGGCTTACCTACGACTGTTTCCTCTGCGTGAAGGTATCGGAGGACGGGGGCGGAACGACGCAGGACAGCCACGAGGCCTTAAAACTCTATCATCATCTCAAAGATTGCGGCTTTCGGCCCTTTTATTCGGAGGTCGAAGTCGGCAAGCGCACGGGGAGCGACTACGAGGCGCTCATTCTCTATGCGCTCTATACGTCCGAGTGTATGCTTCTTGTCTGCTCCAACGAAAATTATCTGCAGACGAAGTGGGTGAAGAACGAATATACCCGTTTTCTCTCGATGATCGCAAACGAGGAGAAGGAGCGGGACGCCATCACGTTCGTATTCGGCGGGAAGCCCATCGAGCGTCTCCCGGGGCGAAGCGGAAAGATCCAAGGGATCGACCTCGGAAAGCCCGACGCCTATTCCCGCATCGAGCGGTTCGTCGGGGAGCACACGCCCGAGGCCCGTTCCCGCCGCGCGGCCGAGTCTGCCGCCAAGCAGCGCGCCGCGGAAGAGGAAAAACGTCGGGCGGAGGCGGAGGAACGCCGCCGCTTCGACGAGCAGATGAAGGTGTTCGAGGAGCAACGGCGTCTGCTCGAAGAACAGCGAAAGGCGTTCGAGGACCAGCGCAAGGCCTACGAAGAGGAGCAAAAACAGCGCGAGGCGGCGCGGTCGCGTCAGGAAAAAGAGGAGGCGGACGCCCGCAAACAGCGGGAAGAGGCGGCAGCGCGCGCCAAAGAGGAACAGGAAGCCCTCCTTCGCGAGATCGCCGCGCAAAAGGAACAGGTCACGGCGGCCGCCAAGCCCAAAAAGAGCGGCGGAAAGGGGGAAAATAAAGGGGCATCGGGTGCGCCCGTCGGCAATCTTTCGCCCGCCGAGCTTCTCGCCATGATGCGACAAGCGGAGGAAGAGGAGCGCGTCCGCAAGGAAGAGGAGAAAAAAGCCGAGGAAAAGCGGCGTCAAGCCGAAGAGAAACGGCGCCTCGAAGAGGAAAAACGGCAGAAAGCCGAGGAAAAACAGCGTGTCGCGTGGACGAAGGCGAATGCGCCCACGGTCGATTGCTACGACACAAAGGATTATAAGATCGACGGCACGACGCTCGTCGCCGTGAAGGGGTTGAAGTCCGACGTCATCGTTCCCGAAGGGATCACCGAAGTCAAAGAGATCTTCAAGACGTCCGAACAGCGCCATGCATGCAAAAGCATCACCCTCCCGAAGAGCCTCAAGATCATCGGAAATAACGCTTTTTCGTGGACGGAGATCGCGGAGGTCACGATCCCCGACGGGGTGACGACGATCGGTCCGCGCGCCTTTTGCGGCTGTGCAAAATTGAAGTCGGTGCAGATCCCCGACTCCGTCGCGACGATCGGAAGGGAGGCCTTCGAGAAGTGCACCTCTCTCAAAGAAATTTCCCTTCCCGCTTCGCTCAAGGAGTTCCGCGCAAGCGCCTTCGGAGGGGTCAAACTCGAGAGCGTTACGATCAAGGCGGGCTGCGGGCTCATGAAGTGGGTGCGGGACGACGATTACAATTCTCTTCTAAACCCTGACGCCTATTTCTTCACGAAGAAATTCGTCGTCGAGGAGGGGAATCCGCACTACTTTGCGGTCTCGGGAGGCGGACTTGCGGAGCGCAAGCGGAAAAAACTCGTCTATGGGACGGGGGAGACCGTCCTCCCCGCAGACGGCAGCATCGAGATCATCGGAACGCATGCCTATAAATTTGCCACGGGGCTGCATGATTTTACCGTCCCGTCCTGCATCAAGAAAGTCGAGACGGAGGCGTTCTATAACTGCTTCGGCCTCACCGAAATAACGGTCGAAAAGGGGGTCATGCTTGCCTCCAAGGCAATTCTTTACTGCCAAATCATCCAAATGACCATCGAAAACGGCGTCAAACTTTCCTCGCATGCCATCGAGGGATGCAGCGCTCTCGTCAAGGTGCGCATCGGTGAAACGGCGCTTGCGGAGGCGGGGGAGAGCTTCCTTTCGGGAAGCCCCAAACTTGCACCCTTCGAGAAGATCGTCGACGAAAAGTCGGAGGCGGAACGGGTCCGAAAGGCAGCGGAGGAGAAGCGCCGCGCCGAAGAGGAGGCCCGCCGCATCGCCGAAGAGGAAGCAAAGGCGGAGGCCGCCGCGCATAAGCGCTTCCTCGAACAGTTCACGATAAAGGACGGCGTGCTCGTTCAGTTTCTCTTCAAGAGGGAATGTTGGCCCGTAAACCTTCTCCCGAAGGCAAAAAAGGGCGTAAATGTGTCCTATACCGTCATTTTGCCCGAGGAGATCGAAAAAATCGGCGCAAGAGCCTTCCGCGACGACGGGATCCGCGAGATCGTCCTCCACAAAGGGGTGACCGAGATCGACGCGGCTGCGTTCACCGGTTGCAAAAACCTCCGCGCGATCGACGTCGACGCCCAAAACAAGGCCTTTACCTCCGTGAGCGGCATCCTCTACGACAAGAAAAAGACGAAGATCCTGCATGTTCCGCACGACCTCAGAGGGACGGCAAGGATCCCCGACGGGGTCACCGAGATCCCCGACGAAACCTTTTTTGCCCCGAAACTTTCGGGGATCGCCCTTCCGAAGTCCCTTGTTTCGATCGGGAGTAGGGCCTTCTATTGCCTCTGGCGCGAGAACGCCATCTCGCCGTCGGTCGCGGAGGGAAACCCCGATTTCTATGCGGAAGGGGGATGTCTCATCGAGAGAAAGACGAAAAAACTCCTCTTGGCGGCCGACAATTGCACCATCCCCGAAGGGGTCACGGAGATCGGCTACGCCGCCTTTTCGGGCTGCCGCAAGACGAAGGAGCTCGTCATTCCGAGCAGCGTTACAGCCGTCGACGAAAACGCCTTCCGAGGCACGGACGGCTTCGAATACGTGACCATGCCCAAGCACCTGACGGGCGGGATCCTCCGCCCCAACCTCAAACGCTTCTTCGGGGAGAAGGCAAAGTCCATCAAATTCAAATTTACCTCTTAAAAGGAGAAAATACCATGCAAAACCCCATTGTAACCTTCGAAATGCAGGACAAATCGACGTTCAAAGCAGAACTTTACCCCGAGATCGCACCCAATACCGTCAACAACTTTCTCTCCCTCGTGAAGAAAGGATTTTACGACGGGCTCATCTTCCACCGCGTCATTGCGGGATTCATGATCCAAGGCGGCGACCCGCAGGGCGTCGGAACGGGCGGCCCGGGGTACAGGATCGCGGGGGAGTTCAACGCCAACGGCTTCAAGAACGACTTAAAACACGAAAGGGGTGTGCTCTCGATGGCGCGGGCTCAGCACCCCGATTCGGCGGGTTCGCAGTTCTTCGTCATGCATAAAAACGCCTTCTATCTCGACGGCCAATACGCGGCGTTCGGAAAGGTCATCGAGGGGATGGAGACGGTGGACGCCATCGCATCCGTACAAACCGACTTCCGCGACCGTCCCATAAAGCCGCAGCGCATCGCGAAAGTCACCGCCGAGACGTTCGGCACAGAATATCCCGCGCCCAAGACGCTCTAAGGGGGATTAAATGAAATCGGTGTATGAAAATCCGCTCGGAACGCGCTATGCAAGCCGTGAAATGCAGGAAAACTTCGGCGACGAGAAGCGCTTCCGCCTGTGGAGAAAGCTGTGGATCGCCCTCGCCGAGAGCGAAATGGAGCTCGGCCTTCCCGTCACGGAGGAACAGGTGGCGGAGATGAAGGCGCATGCGGAGGACATCGACTACGCACGGGCGGAGGAGCTCGAAAGGGAGGTCCGCCACGATGTCATGGCGCATGTGCGCACCTTCGGCGAGGCGGCCCCGAAGGCGATGCCGATCATCCACCTCGGCGCGACGAGCTGCTTCGTCGACTGCAACTCCGAGCTTATGATCCTCCGCGACGGGATCGACATCCTTCTCCGCAAGCTCGTCAACGTCATGGACAAGCTCCGCACGTTCGCCCTTAAATATAAGGACCTCCCGACGCTCGGCTTTACCCACCTTCAGCCCGCCCAGCTCACGACGGTCGGAAAGCGCGCAACGCTGTGGCTTCAGGACCTTCTTCTCGACTACGAGAACCTCATCACCCTTCGGGAGCGCTTCCGCCTCCGCGGCGTAAAGGGGACGACGGGCACGCAGGCGAGCTTTTTGGAGCTCTTCGACGGCGACGGCGAAAAAGTGAAGGAGCTCGAACGGCGGGTCGTCGAAAAACTCGGCTATAAAAAGGTGTACGGCGTGACCGGGCAGACCTATCCGAGGAAGTTCGACTACAACGTCCTCTGCGTCCTCTCGGAGATCGCGCAGAGCGCCTACAAATTCTCCAACGACATCCGCCTGCTTCAGAATATGAAGGAAGTGGAGGAACCCTTCGAAAAGAATCAGATCGGCTCCTCCGCTATGGCCTACAAGCGCAATCCGATGCGCTCGGAACGGATGGGGAGCCTCTGCCGCTACATGCTCTCCCTCCCCGTGAACGCAGCGATGACCGCCTCGACCCAGTGGTTCGAGCGCACCCTCGACGATTCCGCCAACCGCCGCATCGTCAACGCGCAGGCCTTCCTCACGGTGGACGCAGTGCTCAATCTCTATCTCAACATATCCGAAAACCTCGTCGTGTACGAAAAAGTCATCGAAAAACATGTGAAAGCCGAACTTCCCTTCATGGCGACCGAGAACATCATGATGGAGTGCGTCAAGGCGGGAGGGAACCGTCAGGAGCTCCATGAGCGCATCCGCGTCCTCTCGATGGAGGAGGGGAAGGCCGTAAAAGAGGAGGGGAAGGAGAACGACCTTTTGGAGCGCATCCGCCTCGACCCGATGTTCTCCGCGGTGAGCGGCCGCCTCGACGAAATTCTCGACGCGAAGAAATTCGTCGGCCGCGCCCCCGCACAGGTCGAAGAATTTATTGCCGCCGAAATAGACCCCATCCTCGAGCGCAACCGTTTCCTCCTCGGGGAGAAGGGAGAAGTGCGCGTATAACAGCTTCTGCGAAGTATTATGCGTGACATAATAACACAAAAACGCGGACCGATCCCGCGTTTTTCATAACAACCCACAAAGGCGCGCACACTGATTTTTTGGGAGGTAGCCGCTTGGCGGACTCGCGCCGCTGTATTCTGCACAGCGATCTCAACAATTTCTATGCCTCGGTGGAGGTCCTCCGTCACCCCGAATTCGCGGGCGTTCCGCTTGCCGTCACGGGGAGCATCAAAGACCGCCACGGCATCGTCCTTGCGAAGAACATGCCCGCAAAGTGCATGGGCGTCAAGACGGGGGAGGTGCTTTGGCAGGCGCGCAAGAAGTGTCCCTCCCTTGTTACCGTTCCCGCCGATTTTCCCGCTTACCTCGAAATGTCGAGAAAAGTCCGCTCTGTCTACGAGCGCTACACCGACCGCATCGAGCCCTTCGGCATCGACGAATGCTGGCTCGACGTCACGGAGAGCGTCCGCCTCCTCGGGGACGGGGAGAGCATCGCAAACGAGATCCGCGAGACGGTGAAAGCGGAGTGCGGCGTCACGGTGAGCGTCGGCGTCAGTTGGAACAAAATTTTCGCAAAACTTGCTTCCGACCTCAAAAAACCCGACGCGGTGACCGTCATTTCCCCCGAAAATTACCATGAGACCGTGTGGAAACTGCCTGTTTCCGATCTTTTATATGTCGGAAGGGCGACGGCGAAGAAGCTCAATTTCCTCGGCATCGCCACGATCGGCGACCTTGCCGCGGCGGATGAGGGCATGCTCTCGATGGAGCTCGGCAAGTGGGGGAAGGTGCTCTTCGAGTACGCAAACGGCCGCGATACCTCTCCCGTCCGCGAGAGCGGCTTCGAGCGGGAGGTCAAGAGCATCGGGAACAGTCTCACCTGCTATAAAGACCTCTCGGAGGAGGACGAGATCTACCTTCTCTTCCTTCTCCTATCGGACAGCGTCTCGGAGCGGCTCTCCGAGAGCGGGCTCGGGCACGCATGCACGGTCAAGATCCTCGTCACCGACTGCGATTTGGAGCGCTTCGGCAAGCAGGGGAAGATCGCCCCGACCCGCAACGCAAAGGAGATCGCCGACTGCGCAATGGCGCTCTTCCGCGCCCTCAAGACGCACGGAAAGCCCGTTCGGGCGCTCGGCGTCTCGGTGTGCGACTTCGACAAGGCGCGCCAGCTCGACCTCTTCGGCGACACCGCGCGGGAAGATAAGCTCGACCGCGCCGACGCCGCCGTTTCGCTCATCCGAAAAAAATACGGCAATCACGCCATCCGCCGTGCGACCGTCTTAAAAGACGAACGGCTTGCGGAGCTCGATATAAAGGGGGCGCACATCATCCACCCCGAAGGGCACCGCGACCCGTAAAATAAAAAGGGCTCTTCGCCCGAAAAAACAAAACCCGTCCGAAAACGGACGGGCTTGGCAGGGGAGACGCGACTCGAACACGCAACAGACGGTTTTGGAGACCGTTGCTCTACCATTGAACTACTCCCCTA